>DPJH01000015.1:0-9570 GCA_003543115.1 Candidatus Moraniibacteriota bacterium | reverse complement strand
TTCGGAGCCTTTTTGGGATGCTCCAATTATCCGGAATGCAAAGGCATTAAAAGAATTGAAAACAAAACCGGCATCCAATGCCCTAAGTGCCAACTAGGTGAAATCGTGGAACGTAAATCCAAAAAAGGACGCGCTTTTTTTGGCTGCAACACATATCCGAAATGTGACTTTGCCCTTTGGAGCAAGCCCACTGGAAAAAAATGCCCCAAATGCGGAAGTCTTATTGTTTTTGCCGCCAAGGGAAAAACAAAATGTTCTAACAAAGAATGCGGTGAAACATTTGAAGAAAAAAACGAAGAGTAGACAATATAGATAGATCATAAAAAGACAGATTTTTTCTGTCTTTTTTGCTTCCATAGCATACTTGCCTTGCATCTTGTCTTTTAAGTGGCTTTAAACTATACTGAGAAATAGATTTATGATAAAAAAGGAAATTACAATTGAAGATGTCTTGAAAAACCTCAAGGTAGCCCGAACGTCTCACCGAGAGACGCTTATTCGAAATGCCTACGCGGTAGCCAAAGAGGCTCATCATGGACAAAAAAGAAAGTCCGGAGAAGAGTATATCCAACATGCCCTTTATACCGCTCTTAACATTGCCAAAATGGGTATGCGCTCCAAAACAATCTCAGCAGGACTTTTGCATGATGTTCCAGAAGATACTTCCGTAACCTTGGAAGAAGTGGAGGAAAAATTCGGCAGTGAAATCGCCTTCATGGTGAATGGAGTGACAAAATTGGGAAAAATAAGATTGCGCGGAACCAAAGAGGAACTCTATCTGGAAAATTTGCGCAAAATGTTTTTTGCCATGGCTTCAGATATTCGCGTTGTTATAATAAAACTGGCTGATCGCATGCATAACATGGAAACTCTTTCCGCCCTTCCACCTGACAAGCAAAAAAGGATTTCTTTGGAAACAATGGAAGTTTTTGCGCCTATCGCTAACCGATTGGGAATCGGAGAAATTAAAGGCAAACTTGAAGATCTGGCTTTTAAATATCTTGACTGCGAAAATTTTGAACTGGTTACCAACCTGCAAAAAGAAGAATATAAGCAGAGCAAACAATATCTGGACAAGGCTGTTTTGGAACTCAAGCAACAGCTTCTCAAAGAAGGCATCAAAGTAGAAAAAATATTCGGAAGAACCAAGCATCCCTATCGCCTTTTCCAGAAAATGAAAAAGCATGATATGAACATAGATAAAATCTACGACTTGATCGGCATCAGAATCATTGTCCCCGACGTTTCTTCTTGCTACGAAACACTGGGAATCGTTCATAATAAATACCGTCCATTGGTCGGAAGAATCAAAGATTATATATCTCTTCCTAAGCCTAACGGGTATCAATCCATTCACACTACTATCTTTGGACCGGAAGGAAAAATTCTGGAAGTCCAAATCCGTACCGGACAAATGGATGATGAGGCGGAATTCGGTATTGCAGCCCATTGGGTGTATAGCGAGAAAGAAAAAAAGAGCTTCAAAAATTTCTTCTTCAGAAAAAAAGAGCAGACCATACCGGAAAAAGAATTAGCCTGGGTAAAACAATTGCGCGAATGGCAAAATGAAATCGGCAAGGACAATTCCGAATTTATGGAAGGATTAAAAATAGAATTTTTCAAGAATCATATTTTTGCCTTCACTCCGATGGGAGAAGTCATTGAATTGCCTGAAGATGCCACCCCTATTGATTTCGCTTATAAAGTCCACAGTGAAATTGGCAATCGCGCTACCGGAGCCAAGGCTGACGGGAAAATGGTCACCCTTGATTATAAGATCAGGAATGGACAGGTAATCGACATTATGACTTCCCGCGACCCCAAAAGGCCCAGTCGGGATTGGTTGCGCTTTGTCAGAACCAGCCTTGCTAAAAGTAATATTGAAAGAGCCTTTCGCAAGGAAAGCAATAAATAGAAAAATTTTTGCAAAAAAAAGAACTCGAGATATGATTGAGTTCTTTTTTTGTATAAATATGAAGATTATGCGTGCACTTTGGATAAAATGTTGTTTAGCTCTTCTGGAGAATAATAATCAACTACGATCTTTCCTCCCTCTCCATGCTTGGCAATTTTTACTTTAGTTCCGAAAGCTCCGGTCAAAATATCCTCTATCCTTCTAATTTCTGGATCAATGGAAACATTTCTAGTATGAGTTTTGACTGCAATCTCCTTAGTCTTATCTTCGGTTTGCCGCACAGTCAAGCTATTTTTCAATATCATCTCCCAAAGCGCTCTTTGTTTTTCCGGATTAGCAATGGCCAAAATTGCTTTGGCATGCCCTTCGGTGATTTTTCCTTCAATGATGGATTTTTGGATTTCTACCGGCAGATGCAAAAGGCGCAATTTATTAGCAACGGCACTGCGGCTCTTTCCCATCTTTTTTGCTACCTCATCTTGGTTCATATCGAATTCTTCTGTCAATTTCAAATATGATTTGGCTTCCTCAATGACATTCAGATCGTGTCTTTGAACGTTTTCTATGATTGCCAATTCCAATTTTTGCTGATCACTAGCCTCGCGTACAATCACCGGCACGCTTTTAAGACCTGCCAGTTTTGAGGCCTGAAAACGCCTTTCCCCTGCAATAATCTCATATTGATTTCCATTCTTTGTCACTACTAAAGGCTGAATCACTCCGTGTTCTTTTATGGAATCGCTCAGTTCCTGCAACTTTTCATCATCAAATCTAAGTCTCGGCTGATGAGGATTTGGAACAATGCGGGCAACTTCAACTTCTTGAACTCCACTGGACAAAAGTTCTTTTTCTCCCGTAGGCAAATTCACACTTCTTGTTCCAAAATAATTAAAATCCTCTTTGGGCTCAATAATTTTCTTATCTTGATTGCTATTTGATCGACTTTGAGGAATAAGAGAAGAAAGTCCTCTTCCTAATCCATAATTGTTAGCCATAATAATTGATAAATTCAAATAATAAAGTTAAAAATTAAAATTTGAATTTTTAGATTTGATTTGTTATTTGGATTTTGAAATTTTACACAAAACTTATTTTATAAAACCTGCCATTAGACAGTAAACTTCTTATCATCACTTTCTGCCTTATCTCTCTCGATTATTTCTCTGGCTAAATTCTTGTATGACCGAGCACCTTTAGAAAAAGCGTCGAAACTGAGAATTGATTTTCCAAATCCTGGAGCTTCTGCCAAGCGCACGGAACGCGGAATGATGCTGTCAAAAACGTGGCCTGGAAAATGATCTTGCACTTCTTTGATAACTTGGCGCGACAAGCGGTTTCTCTTATCATACATAGTCAGAAGCGCTCCCATTATCTTAAGATCCGGTTGCAAGTTTTCTTTTACAAGGTTTACTGTATTTAAAAGCTGGCTAAGTCCTTCAAGGGCAAAGTATTCTGTCTGCACCGGAATAATGACCTCATCGCTAGCTACAAGCCCGTTGATAGTTAAAAGTCCCAAGCTTGGCGGAGAATCGATAATAATATAATCATAGTTAGTTCTTATTTCTCGGAGAACATTATATAAACGAAACTCCCGATTTTCCATATTCACCAATTCTACTCCCGCCCCTGCCAAATCCTGATTGGCTGGGATAACATCATGCTCCATAGAATTGAGGCGGATAACAATTTTAGAGGGATGCTCCCCCAAAACCATGGAATGATAGAGGCTTTTTTCCATTTTATGAATGTCAATTCCCAGTCCCGAAGAGGCATTACCTTGCGGATCAAGATCAACAAGCAAAACGAACTTGCCAGCTGCCGCTAAGTAGGTAGCTAAATTTATGGCAGAAGTAGTTTTGCCTACTCCGCCCTTTTGGTTGACGAGTGAAATTATTTTTGCCATAATACATAAAGTATAGCATATTACGCCGCGGTGGTGAAATGGTAGACGCAGAGGACTCAAAATCCTCCGATCGCAAGGTCATGAGAGTTCGAGTCTCTCCCGCGGCACATAAAAAAATCCCTCTTGGAGGGATTTTTTATGCTAAAAATGCAATTTATTCTATTTTTTGGCCGCCAGATAGACATTTCGCAAAAGACATGCGATAGTGACCGGGCCCACTCCTCCGGGAACGGGAGAAAGATAGCCTGGAAAACCCTTTAGCGATTCACCATCCGCGTCCCCTCGCACTTTCCCATCCACACGCACGATTCCTCCATCGATAATTATGACTCCTTTTTTGACCATATCGGCGCCAATAAGGTTTTTTTGACCGCAAGCGGAAATTACAACATCCGCTGTTTTGATATCATCCAATTTTTCTGGGATTTGAAAACGAAAAATATATTGCGCTATCATGCCTTCACTTTCCAGAATTCCCTGCATCATCCCTCCAAATTCCTGTGAATTGCACAGGATAATGGCATTTTTATTTTTTAAATCTTCCCTGGAAGACTTAAGGAGCTCCAAAAGGGCGTGTGGAAAAACTGGTTCTAACTTTGATTTTTGATAGTTTCCGCCTTGAACGGAAAAACCATCAACATCTTTTTTCGGTGAAATAGATTGGATTATTCTATTTTTATCCAGATGCGCCGGCAACGGCAATTGAACTATAGTGCCGCTTATTTTACTGTCCATATTCAGCTCCTGAATTTTCTCCAAAACTTCTTCCTCCGTGACATCATCCTTCATGTCAATTCGTTCAAATCCAATTCCCACTCTCTTGGCAGATTTCCCTTTGAGGTTTACATAAATGTGGGAAGCTTCATCCGTTCCGATTAAAATAACCGCCAGCATTGGAGACAGCTTTTCTTCTTTTATCTTTTTTTTCAATTCTTTCAAAATGGATCCGGCTATTTTTTTTCCATTCAGGATTTTCATCGTTTAATATTAAAATTAATTTTCTTATAATCCAAATCCTTGGTATGTTTGGAATAACTGGCAGTGATTTTTTTTGCTTCCTCTAAAGTCGAATCTGCTATCTTTCCTCTCAAAAAAGCTATGGGACCCATAAAATCCTCCATCTCTATTATTATATCACCTTTTTCCTGCATTTCTTTCAATTTCTCATTTTCTTGATCGTTTTTTCCAATCACTATGTGCACACTGTCTATCCAAATGTTTCTGCCGGCACGCAAAAGTCCATAATCGGACTTGGTCGGATTTTCCACTTTTTCCAAGAGTTTTTTAAGTTTTTTTCCGAATTCAGCCTCAGTCAGCCTGCAGCCTCCCCCTGGAGTAGGATAATGATTTATCTGGAATTCCTTGCTGAGATCAAAGTGTCTTTTTCTTGATCTTCCTGATAAATCAAGAAGTTTCCTTCTGTCCACCCAGCCGTTTTTTTCTACTTGCGTCTCTTCCAAAAGCCTAGCTGAAAGCGGGCGCAAAAGTCGTCCCGCTATGCCCGATTCTTTTTCAATGAGTTGCAATGCATTGAGATTCTGTGACATGGGACGCTGACCCAAAATTTCACCTGTTGCTACGAAATCAAAGCTCTCTTCTTCCATTATTCTCGCAGCCTCTTGAATCATCAAAAGATGGCAATCAATGCAAGGATTCATGGCGCCTCCATAACCTCGCTTAGGTTTTTTCACTACTTCTGCATGCATATCGGAAAAATCCATTGAACGCAAATTGATCTCATTTTTTTGAGCGCTTTCCTTAGCTTTTTGATCGTCAAAAAAATGACTCACAAAAGAAAGCGCCAATACTTCAATATTTTGTTTTTCCAACACCTTAACAGCCAAAGTTGAATCAAGGCCTCCGGAAAAAAGCACTATTGCCCTAATTTTCTTTTTCATATTTTTTTGCAATCAAAACTAAATTTTTATTGTTCACAATTTTCACCTCTACTGCTTCAAACCCAGCATTTAAAAACAAATCTGCCATATCCTTTTGAGTATAGGCGTGATGAAAACGCTTAAATGACTCTCCTCTGTTGTTACGAAAAGGAATTTCGCAGTCCAAAAAGTCCAAACGGCTTAAACCAATCAGTTTTCGTAAAATGTTTTTCCATATGTATTTGCGATATTTTTTTTGCCATAAGTTCCAAACTGTCACTATGATAATTCCGTCTGGCTTTGTGATGCGGAAAAGTTCTTTGGCAACATCGAGACGAAAATTTTTGTCTGGAAAATGATGGAAAACTGCGATAGAAACCACACTATCAAAAAAATCATCTGGAAAATCCAAACTGGCTTGGCCTGATGTTTTAGCTATACTATTGAAAAATTGCGGATATCTTTTCTTTGCTAAATCAACCAGCCCTTGAGACACATCCACTCCATGATAATCCACATTTTTTTCTTTCAATATTTCCAAAAACCTCCCATTGCCACAACCGAAATCAAGCACTCTGTCTCCTTTTTTGATATGGTCTTTTATAAAATCCAAATCACGCCAAAAAAAAGATCGCGTTCCTGAAAATTTTTCCGCCATCTGATCATAGCCTGCCTCAGTCTGCCCTATTATCTTGTCAACAGTTCCTTTTTTCATACTGGAGAAGTATAGCAAAATTGCCAGAAAAACTCAACTGTTTGAGACTTGCCTATTTAGTCTCCATGCATTAGGCTGGATATATGAAAAAAATTTATTCGGAGTTCATAAGACTGGCTATGGAGGAGAAATTTAATGATTCTTCAGATTTTTTGCGCCTAAAAAAAGACATTTGCAAGAAGTTGGGCGTGCAGCCTCCGACCAATGCTGATTTGCGGGAACATTATGAAAAATTGGTGGCTAAAAAAGCAATTTCTCGAAATTTGGATTTTGAAAAACGGCTTATGACCAAAAAAATCCGCACTGAGTCAGGCGTAGCAGTCGTAGCAGTGCTTACCAAAAGCTATCCTTGCCCTGGAAAATGCATCTATTGCCCCACAGAAGCCGAAATGCCTAAAAGCTACCTTTCCAACGAACCTGCCGTTATGCGGGCAATTTCAGCCAAATTTAACCCTTATAAACAGGTGCAAAACCGCCTGCGAGCCCTGGAGCTCAATGGCCACTCCATAGACAAAATCGAACTAATTGTGATGGGCGGCACCTTTTCCTATTTTCCTAAAAATTACCAGACTAAATTTATTAGCGAGTGTTTTAGAGCATGCAATGATTATAAAAAGAGTTATAAGGTTCATAAAGTTATAAAGTTTATAAAGTCGAATTTGCAAGCGGAGCAAAAGAAAAATGAAACGGCTAAATGCAGAATCATTGGACTAACGCTGGAAACCCGGCCAGATTATATTGACGAGAAAGAAATCATAAACTTCAGAAAACTGGGCTGTACCCGCGTGGAATTAGGGGTGCAGAGTGTTTTTGATTCGGTTCTGAAAATAAACCGCCGCGGACATGACATACAAAAAACCATTGGCGCCACAAAACTTTTGAAAGATGCCGGCTTCAAGATTAACTACCACATCATGCCGGGCCTCCCTGGATCAGACCTTAAAAAAGATTATCGCATGTTCCACAAACTCTTTTCCGATTCCGACTTTCAACCAGATATGCTAAAGATCTATCCTACAGTAGTGACAAAAAACACCAAGCTGCATTCTCTATGGAAAAAAGGATCATATGCGCCTCTTGGAGACAAAGAATTTGAACAATTTATTCTCAAGATCAAAAAAAATATCATTCCACCATATGTTCGAATTGCCCGCCTTGTCCGCGATGTTCCCACTTCTTCTATTGTTGCCGGACCGATTGTTTCCAACCTGCGCCAAATGATTGAAAAAGAATCGGCTTGCCAGTGCATTCGCTGCCGTGAAGTGAAAAGCGACTACGTCATCAATGAAAAAATTATTTTGGATAGGATCGACTACGACGCTTCCGACGGGAAAGAAATTTTTCTGCAATATGTTTCTCCTGATAGGAAAAAATTGTTTTCNNGAAGCCGAGCGCATTGCGAGAGTTGAATTCGGTTTGCAAAAGATCGCCGTTATTTCCGGGGTAGGAGTGAGGAACTATTATCGGAAGAATGGGTATAAATTGAAAGATACATATTTGGTTAAGAAATTGTAATATATTTAATAGCCTATAATTGTTTTTTAAATGTTCCACTTTTCTTTTCCCAAAAGAAAAGTGGAGAAAAGAAAAAGGCCGTCCAAGCAAAATTTAAAAATAAATTTTCAGCTTGCTCACTAAAATTTCCGAAAGCCCTAGAAAAAATCCTGCGGGAAATTTTTTAACGCTCACAAACTTCAATTTATAGTTTTAAATTTTACGGGACGGGGATTTCTTAAAATATTCTAATTTTAATATCTATTAAAAAACGTATGCCAAAAATAATCATCGCTTCAGGGCCGGTTATCGTGGAAAATAATAAAGTTTTGTTAAACCAACACGGAGACACCGAATTTTGGAAATTTTGCGGCGGCCGAGTGGAAAATTTTGATGACAATCTTATTGAAGCTGCCAAAAGAGAAGCCCGCGAAGAAATGGGCATTGGAATTGAAATCTTAGATGAAAAACCTTTTCTTTTCCACACCACAAAAGAAATTCCTGAAGGAAAAATTGATGTCATTCTGGTTCATTATCTCGCCAAAAGAATCGGAGATATAATCCCTGGAAAAGATATTAGGAAATGGAACTGGATCCCTTTGGACGAACTAGAAAAAGAAAATCTCGCTCCTAACATTCTTTCCACTCTCAAACATTTCAGTTTTAAAAAATAAGTTGATTTAAGAAAAATTAAAAGGCATACCAGTCGAGGCCGGTATGCCTATTTGTGACCCCTCCTTAGAGGGTCTTTCGCCGATTTCTTATTGCTGGGTCATCCCCTGCTTGTCGTGGTGGGTGGTGGCATCCTGGGCATCGAGCATATTCCTCTTCAACGTGGCGGCGGCTGATAATTGCGGAGAGAGAAAATAGAGTGTTCCCGTCTGTTTCATGATGAAACTCCTTTCCGGACATTTTCCGGACAGAATGAGAAACCATAACTCATTATTTTTCTAACCCCCATGGGCTAGCAATGAGTTATAATGGGTACTGCATTAATCATATAAAAATTGCTGTCTGCTGTCAATATTAGGCTTTTTTAGAAAAGATGGCATTTTTCAGCCTAACAGAAAGATTCACTATTATGATGAAGATCAAAAAGATATTCATTCCTATAAAAGTATTTTGCAGCCAGGGTGTGTTTTTCAGATCTGTTCCGATAAAAAAGGCATGGATGGTCACAATTGCAAACAAAACGATATTCATCCAATGAATGGAGCGCCAAATTTTTTGAGAAATTATATTTTTGAAATAAGAAGTAATAATGAGAACTGCCATCAAATATAATCCTAAAATCCCTAAGGCAATTTCTGAAGTATAAGTCTGGCTATGAAAAGGCACTATTATATCCCAAACATTAAAGTTAAGATATTTATCCACCAGCAAAGATCCGGCATGAAAAAAAACAAAAAATAAAGATTGCAAAGAAAGCCAACAATGAATTTCCAAAGAAAAAATGGGAACGAAAACACTTTTTAAAATTGGGGTGCGAATCGCTAACCCGAAAAACATCACCCACCATAGAAGAAAATAGGCCATCAGGCCAGAGGCTCTGGAAATATACCAAGCCCAAGGAGTTTCTTGCTCAATTCTACTTTCTTGATTGTTTATAATTTTTGTAATGCCAGGGACATTCTTATCCAGCGGATCGGTATTTCCTATCACCTCT
>DPJH01000054.1 GCA_003543115.1 Candidatus Moraniibacteriota bacterium | reverse complement strand
GTTTTTTTTATTTTCTATATTATTTCGCCTATTTTTATAATAAAAAAACCTTGGTTTTCACCAAGATTTTTTATTTTCAACTTGCTTAAATTCCCAATTCCTGATCGGACATTCCGGAACTTAGGCCGGTGTCATCGATAGCCTTCAGGTCATTATCGATATTTTTAACTTCTTGATCAACCGTTGCTCCCGGTTCAGCACTCACCGCCTCAGGCAAAGTTGATTTTGCTTCATCTTTTTCAGCAGCTTTCTTGGAATTGATTTCTTGAGACATCTCCGGTCTTTTTATTTCATCTCTTTTTTTCACATCATCTTGCCTCCAGCATCCGCTTAGAAAAACAACTGCTAAAAAAATGCTTGCGATTAAAAATAATTTTTGCTTTTTTCCGCCATAGGCGGATCCGCCTATGGCGGACATTTTTTTATCCATTTTTTTGCTTTATTTTTTAGAAATTATTATTCTAATTCCGGCTCTTCAGCCTTAGATCCTTCAGTGGTTTTTTTAGTCTCTATTTTTTGTTTTTTCAAAGCTTGAATATCAGGGCGAACGGTGTTCAGCATATATTTGCGGATATCCGCTGCATCAGCATGAACCAATTTCAAGGCCGTTCTGGCTTCTGCCAATTTTGCCTTAAACTCTCCGTCTGATTTTCCGCAAGCGTAGTTTTTCGTTTCATCAAGCCTAGCTAGTCTTGCATCTTTATCAGTAGAAAATTTTTCAATCTTGCCTTTCAAGACTTCTAGATCTGCTTTTACTTTTGAAGTGTCATATCCTTCGGCTGAAAGTCTTTCGATGAACTTGGAAATTCTATCCACCATATTCTTATAGACTGCCATATGCTTTTCTTTTCCATCGCCAAAATTTTCGATACGGCTTTGTATTTTTTCCTGGACCTTAGCGCATCTTTTTTCAACTTTCTCTTCTTTCTTTTGAATCATCTCTTCTCTTTTCTCTTCTCGAGCAGCTTTGATTTCAGATTTTTTTGCTGTCCTTTCCTCTTCTGTCATAATCGCCTGAGCGCTTGATGCCCCCGCAAAAGATAACAGTGAAAAAATTGCCAACAATAATAGATTTTTCTTCATAGTTTTTTTAATTTAGTTAATTAAATTACTCTATTGTATTCCTTTATGCAATTCTCTGCTGTTGATAGGATAATTTCTAAATGCATCTTTTTCCTGCTCAACTTCAAATTGTGATATTTCTTGATCGCTATAATTTGTTTCGCCTGGGATGCAATCAGCAATATTTCCTTCTCCCATCGTTATGATCATAATCGAAGCGGCAATCATCGGGGCTTCCATCGGAGATTTCATTGATGCCCAACACATTATCCTTCCTCCAAATTTTTTAAGGCTATCTATTTTCCACTGGTCTCCCTTCATAAAATCCGAAGGGATTTTTTCAATTGTTTTCACTACGATATCTTTTGCATCTTCCGGAGTTATGGATTCATAAAACATCTTAATTTCTGCAGCACTAATTCCCATCATCTCTTGAATTTTTTCAAATTCACTTTCTACATTTTCTATCTCCGCTTTCTTAAATGGCTCATTTTCTTTTCTTTTTTCTGTCGAATCTTCCATTAAAAATTTTGCTTCTTCCGGACTAAAGAAGTTTCCTCCTAGTCCTCGCTCGATGGCACTTTCAAGCATAGAATTTATTTTTTTCTTTATTATTACTTTAGTATTATAGCACAGTTTTTTCCTTTGCAAAAAAACTAAAAAAGCCCCATTATCGAGGCTTTTTTTAGTTTATTTTTTTCGAATTTCTTCAATTGATAGCGGCATGAATTTTTTCAATGCTTCCGGAATTTTCACGCTTCCGTCTGATTGCTGATAGTTCTCTAAAATCGCAATGAGCGCCCTACTGACAGCAATAGCCGTGCCATTGAGCATATGCAAATAATCTTTCGTATCTCCGGATTTATATTTGATATTCAAGCCGCGCGCCTGATAGTCGGTGCAATTGGAAGTGGAAGTGATTTCCGCCCAATCCCCCATGCCACCGTCCTTGTTAGGCTTGCCAGGCATCCAAGCTTCCAGATCATATGTGCGAATAGATGGAGAACCGAGATCAGCCGTACAATGATCAATCACTCGAAATGGGATTTTCAGACCTTCAAAAATTTCTCTTTCAACCGCCAACATTTCCAAGTGAGCCTCTTCGCTTTTTTCAGGCATCACATATTGAAACATTTCAATCTTAGTGAATTGATGAACCCTGAAAATTCCCTTGGAAAATTTTGAATAAGCTCCGGCTTCCGTTCTGAAACAATGAGAAACGGCTACATACTTTTTCGGCAAATCTTTTTCATCCAGAACCTCATCCATATGATAGCCTCCCATGGTGATTTCCGCTGTTCCCACCAAGCACAGATCTGAATTTTCAATGTTGTAAATCTGAGTGGATTCTCCCCGCGGGTTGAATCCCAATCCTTCAAGCACCTCTCTTTTTGCCAGATCCGGAGTAGAAAAAGGGATAAAGCCTCGCTTGACTACGGTTTCAAGAGCATATTGGATAAGAGCGAATTCCATCAGTGCTAATTCATTTTTCAGATAATAAAATTTTGCTCCGGAAACTTTAGTGGCTCTCTCGAAATCAATCAGATCATTGATCTCGGCCAATTGAACGTGATCTTGCGCTTCAAAATCAAAAACGGTCGGTTCCAAAAATGTATCCAGCACCGGATTATCATCTTCATTCAGGCTGACTGCCACGTCCGGATGGGTCATATTGGGAATCGCCATCCACATTTCCCTAAATTCAGTTTTCATCGGCACGAGATTCTCTTCAATCACTTTGATTTCTGCTCCCACCGCTTTCATCTCGTCTATCTGTTCCGGAGAAGGCTTCGTCTTAGAAACGCTATTCCTCCTCGCTCTCAACACATCCAGAGCGGTCTCCATTTTTCGGATTTCCCCGTCTAAGCTTAGAAACTCATCAATATTGACACTAGACAATCTATTTTTGCAATTATTTTTAACGAGTTCTGCATTTTCCCTAATAAATTTAATATCCAACATATAAATTATAAATTATAAATTAACTTATTATAATATTGTCAGTCTATACCATTTCTATAAAAAAATAAAGAAAATGGTCATCATTTTAGCATAGTATATGCCAATCAGCCCATATAGCATCCCTAGGGCTGTTCCAGCTACGATATCGCTCGGATAATGCATTCCATTGTGCATCCTGGCATAAGCCATAAAAATCAAAAAGATTGACGATATCGGCCAGATGAAAATATAGAAATAGGTTATTATCATGAGCATGGCCGCAGTCGTTGACATATGGCTTGAGGGAAAAGAAGAATCCCTATGCTCACGGCCGATCGCCTTGATTTCATCAGGATATAATATATAAGGCCTCTTTCTTACTGGGAAATATTTGGGAAGAAAAATTTTAAAAACACCTTCACCAATGACAAAATGCAAAATTGATGCGATTGCCATGGCTACAAAAATTTCCCGTCCGCTCGCCCTATCGAAAAACAAAATCCATGTTCCGACTGTCGCCCAAACAGCCGCCAACAAAAAAATATGACTGACGATCTTTGTCAGCGCGTCCATGCTGCCACGCCCCAAACGATTGAAAAATTTTACGATTTGCAGTTCCATTAATTTATCTTTGTTTTCTTCGCTTATTTTAGATTTGATTATTTTATCAAAGTTAAATCACCATTGATTACCTCAGGCTCTACAGCCTGGATTTCCTCTGAATAAGATATTTCCGGAATCGGATTAAGCAGAAAAATCTTCTTATCATGCACATGCGCAAAGCCCAATTCCATAAGAGTGTTCCCCCCGATATAATTCCTTACTCCATTTTTATCGAAATTCAATACCAAAACCGCATCAGATTTCACGATTTCATTATAATGATATTTGATGTAATCATTTTCTATTTTTAGGGATGCATGCTCATTGCTAATCCTTTCAATCATATCTTTCATTTCTCCTCTGGCTTGAGCAACATAATGTTCATGAACATCTACCACATGCCCAAGCTCAATAAGCCTATCCTGATATTCAACCATTTGTTTTGCAAATTTTGAACTTCCGACTATTGCTATTTTCATGATATTTTTAAATTATTTTTAATTCCCTAAACCATTCATACCAAACTGGTTCAATCCCTGGACTATCTTCCCATTCTTCTTCTGAAATTTTGCCTACTAAATATTTTTCTGTCCTTTGCCCTAATTGTCTGATTTCATCTATCGACAGATATGCTGCCTGCTTGGTTTCATCCAAGCTTCTCTGAATTTCTCCTTTTGTTTCCATTCTATATATTTTCCAATAATGCCAGTCTCCATTTTCTCTCCGGCAAGGATTTTCTTTTCTGCCCTCAATCAACAGCTCCAGATCAACGCTCTTCAGTCCGACTTCTTCTTCAAGCTCTCTTATCGCTGCTTCTTCATAGGAAACATCACTATCCATGTGCCCCGCAGGAACGGCAAAGCCGAATGGAAATTTTTTTCTCTCTATCAAGAGCAGCTTATCTTCTTTCCAAGCCAGAATTCCAACACTTGTATGATCGCAAATTTTTGTCATTTTTTATTTTTAAATAATATCTTTTTCCAAAATATAGCCTGCATGTTTTCCATAGAGACTTTTCACTTTTCCTCGATTCTTAAATCCGTTTTTCTCATAAAAATGAACTGCTCCCCTATCCTCCAGACCGGCACCGGCATCCACAAAAATGCTTTCGCCATGCTTTAAATGTTTCGTTATTTTCTCAAGCAAGCGGCTGCCAGTTCCGCTATTTCTATAATTCTCCTCAATAATAATATAACGGATCCAATTCTTAACAATGTCCTCAAAAACCATGATCACGCCTCCTATAACCCTATCATTTTCTAGAGCGGCATAACTCAGGCCTTTTTGCCCCAATGAATTTTTCAAATAGCTCATTGTCAGCCAACCATCCTCCGGCCAATGTTTCTTGCCCATTTTTAAGAGCGGTTTCAAGTGCTCCTCAGTCATTTTGGTTATTTTTATTTTATCTTCCATCTTAACAAATATTATTCAATTATCTTGCATGCTTCAAAATGAATTTGAGTATCGCTTTCATCGAACACTTTTTTGACCAGATATTTTCCTTTAGTGCAAACTTCTCCGTTTTCCAGAAAATGCGTCGCCTCAACGATCTTGATGCTAGCGATAGGCCGAGACAGTTTTTCGTTTCCTTGGGTTTTCATGAAAGGAATCTGGCCTTCTCCCCAAAACTTGCTATCGCTCAAATAATAGAGCCTCTGCCCGCTTTTCAAAAACGCGTATTCTTTTCCCGCTTCCAATTTTTCCGGAACGCATTCTTCCAATTTTCTTCTTCCGGCTTTATATTCCGAGATATCACGGAGCGCCAAATCAGGATTAAATTCCACTTTGATTCCCATAGGTTTATTTTTTAATTATAGCTTTTATTTTTTTCACTAAAATATCTTTTTTCTTGTTGTCGTAATAACCTTCGATTTTACCCAATAACTTTCTTTTTTCAAAAAACAGCAAGGCTGGCAGTTTTTTGATTCTGTATTTTTCCATCAACTCTTTTCCTGTTTCCACTTTCCTATATTTGACCTGATAGTCAGACAGCAATTCTTTCATAGGTACAGATTTCAATAAACATTCTATCGATTCATCATAAAATAACTCTGCCGCTACCAGCTTATCAGATTCCTCTACCTCTAATTGAAATTTATCCTCTCCTATCAAGAATGCCAGATGGATCGGCTGTGCTCCATAGCGGTCTACGAAAAGATCCGAGGTTTTTCGAGAATCTATTTCTATTTCTTTTTCAATTTTCTCATATTCCTTCTCATTCTTCGCCACATGAATAGCATCCACCATGCAGCCTTTTTCACATTTGCGGCAACTGATGCATTTGCCATTATCAATTTTGATGCTTTTTTTCTTCTCGTCCCATGCCAATGCCCCGGTCGGACAGACCGCAACACCATTGCACTCTTTGGCATTGTCACAGATTTTGAAATTAATGAGGACTGGCATAAATTTTTATTTAATTAGACAAATTAGTATCATTCCTAAACTTCTTCAATTTTATACATACCATCCTCTTGCATTCTTATATATTGTCTGTCCGTCAGCAAAATATATTTATACTTCTCACCATACATAAGAGCGAGTCTGTGATTCAAAAATGCCTCTTTCTTATCCTCACGTCCAAAATGCGGGACAGTGATAAAATCCACTAAACCATATCCTTCGAAACTCTTCAGCTTCACGAACCATTCGCTATTATCCGCCTTATATAAAGGCTCGATGCTTGGCCCTGTCACCATCGATCCTGCGCTTTGTCCGATATAGATGCCGCCATTCTTGATAAATTTTTTTACAACTTTTGCAAAATCATTCTTTTGCGATTGAAATAGCAGATACGCGCTGTTTCCGCCAGCTACATAAATAATGTCTGTCTCCTGCAACGCTTCCTCAATCTCATTCTCCGTCTTATCCGTAATTGTATATTTGGTCATATGGAATCCCAACTCCTCCATTTTCTTTCTTGCGTTATCAATCCATGGCCTATCGCCAATATGCATTTCTCCTGATGTTTCAACAAACAATGTTTTCTTTTTATTTTTAAAATCAAAATGCCTCACAATATCATGCATCACAGTCGCGCCGTCAGAAGTCAAAAAAATGTTATTTTTCATAAAAAACTATTTAGTCAATAAGAATACTCGTATTTATAAATTTTACATTCCCAATTTATCACTTATTCCCTGCAAAGCTTTGAGTCCCAGCTCCAAAAATTCATCTAGCGGAATTCCAGCCTTCTCACATTCTCTTATAAGGTCCCGATTGCATCTAGCCGCAAAACCTTTGCTTTTAAATTTCTTCTTGAGAGATGCTAACTGTACGCTAGCGAGTTTTTTATCCGGCTGCATCAAAGCTGAAGCGATTATGAGTCCGGTCAAGGTTTCCGCCGCTACCAAGCAG
>DPJH01000028.1 GCA_003543115.1 Candidatus Moraniibacteriota bacterium | reverse complement strand
GAGGCAAGGGATGAGTTGTCCACAGATAACAACAATATATTTAACAATAAAAGAATATTGTTGCTATTGATTATGGTTTTCTAAATTCCTCAATTTATTTTGAAACTTTTCAAATACAGCTGGCCCTTGATTTTCAAAATTAGGCCAGAAAGCCAATTCTTCATCTGAAGAGATGATCAGTCCTCCTATTGTTTGAGATTTCGGATTATTCTTAATTTTCTTCTTCTGCCAATTTCCCAGAATATTTTCAATAAGATCAGATTGGAGTGTTTTTTCGCCAATTCTGCGTATCAATCTGCTAAGGCGGCTATCTTTTATTATAGAAATATTATCAGAAGAATGGGAAAAATTAGGCCTATAATTTTGAATCCAATCGTTGCTATTGTGAAATCGCATAAAAGAATCATTGTCAAAAATCGGCTTTAAAAAGCAATATTCATGAGAAGAAAACATGTCTCTGGCAGAGATAGTAAATTTTGTTGTTATAAAATGATTCAAACAAATCCTATCTTTGATTTTATTGTTATGGCGTCTTTTGCCTAACAAATGAACTATAATTGTAACCAGAAGCCTGCATGTGAACACTTTCCCGTGCTTAACGGCAATTAAAAGATCCAAATCGCTATTTTTTTCCGCACTTTTTGTCGCCAACCTTCCTGCAATAGCTATCATACGCACGTATGGAACAAAACGGATAACTCTTGCCACCTCCAAAACTATCCCCAACTTTTTTTCTGATATCTTATTTTTTTCCAGTCTTTTTTCCACAAGATCATTGCGTCCTTTCAAAAAATAATATCCATTTTTACTGTCGATATATTTTTTTAACTTATCGTTTTTTTCTAGATAGGCCAGGACTTTTGCCAAGGAAAAATCTTCTTTTTCCATAAAATCTTCATCAAAACCTTGATTTTTGTCAACCGATCGAATCAAATATTTCCATACTTCGAAAAGTGTCATAGGATAATCCATAACATCATAGTAAACAAGTGTCGCAAGTATGTTTTTATAAAGCTTATCGTGCATAAGATAAGATTTCTTATAAATATTTAGCCGTCCAGCTTCTCTTCACTTTTCTTAATTTATCAGGAGTTCCCGCATAGACGATTTCTCCTCCACCATCTCCTCCATCCGGACCAAGATCAATAACCCAATCGGAATTCCTCACAACATCCATATTATGCTCCACCACCAAAACTGAATTGCCTTTATTCACCAAGGCATCAAGTACGGCCAATAGTCTTTTTACATCGTCAAAATGCAATCCTATGGTCGGCTCGTCCAAGATGTATAAAGTTTTGCCCGTTGATTTTCTAGAAAGTTCCGTAGCCAATTTTATTCTTTGCGCCTCTCCTCCGGAAAGATTGGTAGCGCTTTGCCCCAATTTTAAATAACCGAGTCCTACTTGCTCCAAAGTTCTAAGCTTCTCCACAATCAATGGATTTTTTTTGAAAAAATGCAGAGAGTAAGAAACGCTCATATCCAGAACTTCTGCTATATTCACTCCCTGGTATTCAATATCCAACGTCTTTTGATTATAGCGTGTCCCATTGCAAGACTCACATTTTACATACATATCAGGCAAAAGATGCATTTCAATTTTTTTTGTTCCCTCGCCTTGGCACATCTCGCATCTTCCTCCTTTCATATTGAAACTAAAACGACTGGCTGCATAACCGCTATTTTTTGATTCTTCCGTTGAAGCAAAAAGATCTCTCACTAAAGAAAAGACTCCGGTATATGTGGCTGCATTTGAACGCGGCGTTCTGCCGATTGGAGCTTGATTGATGCTGATAACCTTATCTACATTGCTCAGTCCTTTTATTTTTTTATGCTCTCCTGGATTTTCCTTGCTGCCAAAAAAATGTTTTGATAAAGCCTTGGCCAAAATACCGGAAACCAAAGTTGACTTTCCTGAACCGGAAACCCCGGTAATAGAGACAAACTTTCCCAACGGAATTTCTATATCTATTTTTTTCAAATTATGCTCTGTTGCTCCGATAATTTCAATAAATTTTTTATTTCCTTTGCGATAAGATTTTTTTTCAACTACTTTTTTCTTTCCCGTTAAATATTGAGCAGTTGATGTTTTTGCTTTCAATAATTTCTTAATGTCTCCTTGAAATATGACTTGTCCCCCTTCTTCTCCCGCCCCTGGACCCATATCGATTATCCAATCAGCTTTGCGGATTATGTCTTCATCATGCTCTACTACCAAAAGTGAGTTGCCTCCATCTTTAAGAAGTTGCATTGTAGCAATAAGCTTTTCGGTATCTCTATTGTGCAATCCGATAGACGGTTCGTCTAGAATATAGGTAATTCCCATAAGCTCTGAGCCAATTTGAGTTGCCAGCCTTATTCTTTGAGCCTCGCCTCCAGAAATAGTATTAGCGCCTCGAGAGAGAGAAAGGTATTCCAATCCCACATTTATAAGCGCTTCTGTTTTAAGCGACATCTCTTTTGCTAAAGGCAGGGAGATTTTGGCTCTTTCCTTGTTAGCGCTCAAATTATTGCTTAGATTTCTAAAAAACTCCGCTAATTTTTTTAGATTCATATTTACTACATCATCAATAGAAAATTCCTCTATCAAAACAGAAAGGAATTCTTGACGCAATCTCTTTCCATTGCATGCCGGGCAATCCTTTTCCAGCATATATTTTTCTAAATCGCTTCTTACATAATCGGAAGTCGCTTCTTGGTATTTTCTTTTAATAATCGTAATCACTCCTTCAAAAACAACTCTTATCTCTTTCATTCCTCCAATGTCGTCTTTCTGTTCTATTAAAACATCTTTTTTTTCTGGTCCATAGAAAATAATATCCATCGCCTCTCTAGAAAGATTTTTCACCGGCACATTCACAGAAAATCCATATTCTCTCCCCAGAACCTCAAGAGCTTGCATATATCCTCCCTGCCCCCCCAATCTTCCGTTAGATTTGCTCCATGGCAAGATAGCACCCTCTAAGAGAGTTAAATTCTTATTTGGCATCACCAAATCAATATCCACTTCCTTAGTAATTCCCAACCCGGAACAATGAGGGCAAGCGCCTTCCGGGCTATTGAAGGAAAAATGTCTGGGAGTTATTTCTGCAATTCTTGAAAAGCATTCATGGCATACAAAATCTTTATTGTACATTTTATCTTGAACATTGTCCACAGAAACAATGACCGAGCCATTCCCTAATTTAAAAGCCGTTTCTATCGAATCAACTATTCTTTCGTTATCAGGATTCTTGTGCTTAATAGAAATTCTATCCACCACCACTTCGATCGGACAATCCGTTTGGTCATCAATAACCGAAAGGGCTTCGCTAACCAACATTATTTTCCCATTGAATCGCGTTCTGGCATATCCGACTTGGGAAATATTTTTTAAAATTTCTTTTGCCTTCTTCCCGCTATCATTCAATTTGGCCAAAATAGCCACCTGAGTATTATCCGGCAATTGCATAAGTTCGTCCAAAATTTCATGAGTGCTTTTACGTAACATTTTCTTCCCGCATCTGGGGCAATGAGGCACTCCAATTTTAGCAAACATCACTCTTAAATAATCATATATTTCAGTGAGAGTTCCTACTGTCGAACGGGGACTTCTGCTCAAACTTTTTTGATCAATAGAAATAGTCGGGCTCAAATTTTCAATCTTGTCCACATCCGGCTTAGCACCCACATCGAGAAAATGTCTTGCATACGAAGAAAGACCTTCCAAATAACGCCTGTTCCCTTCAGCATAGACGACATCAAAAGCTAGGGATGATTTCCCCGAACCAGAAAGCCCGGTCACTACCACCAATTTATCTCTGGGAATATCAATGTCAACATTCTTCAGATTGTTAACTCGCGCTCCGCGAACCACAATCCTGTCTCTTTTAATTGATGCTTCTTTTGCCATTTTTATTTTACAAAATTCAACATTAGTTTTTTATTTAAAGAATAAATAAAGCTAATATTTGAATTTCATACTAGTTCATTAATTAATTACCAAAAAGAACCGGTTTCTAGATAAAAGACATTTTTACCCATTGTTCAAGCAAAACGCTAAAAAATACTAGCATTTATACAAAGTAAAAAATTCAATATTCTAAGTAGACATTTTAGCCTATTTCACTCTTTTTGTAAAGATATGCGACTATTTGGCAAATATTCCTTTTTCCTAATCTTTCTATGATATCCGATGGCAAAACGATGAGCTTCATCGGTTATATGTTTCAACAGTATCTTATTTTGTAAAATATTATTAATTTCTTTGGCTATTTCAGGCCTTACTGTCCTTTCATAATCTGAATGCTCCACATTAAGATTTTTTCTCTCAGCTCCTTTAGCCACTGAGGCAAGAGGAATCACAAGCCCCAATTCTTGCAATAACTTTTCCGCCATATTGAAGTGTCCTCTCCCGCCATCCAGAATAATCAGATCTGGTTGCGTCCAATTATTTTTTAACCTGCGCAACAAAACTTCTTTCATCATGGCTATATCATTAGAGCCTTCTATTGTCTTAATGCGAAATTTTCTATATTCGCTTTTATTAGGCGTATTTCCATCAAAAACAACCATCGATCCCGCTGCTTGCATTCCGGAAATATTGGAAATATCATATGCCTCTATGCGGATAGTTTTTGTATTTTGTCGATCGCTAAAAAAATCAAATTTCAATTCATCTTCATCCCTGTTGATCAAAGCAACATCCCGAATATGTTTGAGGGCGAAAACTTTGTTTCTAGTTTCAGTCGCTTTTTCAAACTCATTCCCTTTGGCATATGCCAGCATTTCTTTTTCCAGTTTTCGAACCAAGCTTTTTTTCTTGCCCTCCAAAATCATCCTAATTCCTCGAATGTTTCCCATATATTCTTCCTTAGAAATCGCCCCGGCATATGGTCCTGGACATCTCCCCAATTGGAAATCCAAACATCCTTTTTCGCTTTTTTGCGCACTAGAATGGAAGGGAAATATTTTCCTTATGATTTTTAGGGCAATTTCCATTTGTTTTTTAGAAGTGTAAGGACCAAATATTTTGGAATACTGTATCTGATTTTTATTCTCTAATAATTTAAATTTGCCTTTATTTCTGGAAATCGAAGATTCATCCAAGTCTGTTTTGCGCATTATCAAAATCCTAGGAAACTCTTCTTTGGTCATAATGAAATAGCAGAAAGATTTATCGTCTTTTTCTTTGATATTATATTTAGGCTGGTATCTTTTGATCAGATTGGATTCCAAAATCAAAGCTTCCAGCACTGAATCGCTCAACTGAAAATTAACGTCAAAAACAGCAGGCATCATCAATTCAATGTGTCCGCGCGTTTCTGCCCCACGAAAATATGATTGTACTCGGCTGCGAAGATTAGTTGCTTTTCCAATATATAGAACCTTGCCTTTGGCATCAATAAAAAAATATACTCCGGGAGATTGAGGAAATTGGGCTATTTTTTCCTTTAATTTAAGCAACCTCATAATTTAAAAGTAAATAAATATAATATTAAAAAATATACATTTATTAGCGATCAATTCTTAATTTTCAGATGTTCCCTTAAATATTTAGCGGTGTGGCTTTCTTTATGATAGCGAACCACTTCTTCCGGCGTACCAGCCACTAAGACTCTTCCTCCATTGTTTCCGCCTTCCGGCCCCAGATCAATGATCCAGTCTGCAGTCTTGATGACATCCATATTATGTTCAATCACCACCACACTATTTCCAGCATCTACCAATCTATTCAACACCCCTAAAAGTTTTTTAATATCATCGAAATGAAGCCCGGTAGTCGGTTCATCCAAAATATATATCGTGTCTCCCGTAGCGCGTCTTGCCAGTTCTGTTGCCAATTTTATTCTTTGCGCTTCCCCTCCAGATAAAGTAGTAGCTGATTGCCCCAAGCAAATATATCCCAAGCCAACGTCTTCCAAGATAGCGAGTTTATCGTGAATATCATGGAAATTTTGGAAAAATTCCCGACCTTCTGTTACTGTCATTTCTAAAACCTCTGCAATGTTTTTTTCCTTATATCTCACATCCAATGTTTCTCTATTATATCGCTTGCCTTTGCAAACCTCGCAAGGCAAATATACATCAGGCATAAACTGCATTTCTATCTTGATATATCCTTCTCCTTGGCAATTATCGCATCTTCCGCCCTTGACATTGAAAGAAAATCTTCCAGGACCGTATCCCTTGCTTTTAGCTCCGCGAGTAGAAGCAAACAATTCTCGAATAGGCGTAAAAAGGCCGGTATACGTAGCAGGATTAGACCTGGGCGTTCTTCCGATAGGAGACTGGTCTATCATAATAACCTTGTTTACATATTGCATTCCTAAAATTTCCGTATGTTTCCCCGGCCTTTCCAAAGACCGCATCAATTTGCTTGATAGAGTCTTATATAAGATATCTTCCACCAAAGTTGATTTTCCTGAACCGGAAACCCCGGTCACTACAGTAAAAACTTTCAATGGAAATTCTACTGTGATATTTTTTAGATTATTCTCCCTAGCTCCGCGCACTACCAGCCATTTTTTATTTTTTACTCCGCGACGTGACAGAGGAACTTTAATTTTTAGATCTCCGTTCAAATATTTGGCGGTCAGAGATTTTTTGCTTTTCATCACTTCTTCCGGAGTTCCTTTGGCCACAATCTCTCCTCCCAATCTTCCTGCTCCCGGCCCGATATCAACCAAATAATCGGCTTCCCGCATAGTTTCTTCATCATGCTCGATCACAATTAAAGTATTGCCGATATCTCGCAACTGCAATAAAGTATGCAGAAGTTTGGTATTGTCACGTGCATGAAGACCGATGGAAGGCTCATCTAGAATATACAAAACTCCCACCAATTGAGATCCGATTTGTGAAGCCAGGCGAATTCTTTGCGATTCCCCTCCTGCCAAGGTTGCCGCTGTTCTGGAAAGCGTTAAATATCCCAATCCGACATTTTCTAAAAATCCCAAACGAGCTTGAATTTCTTTGAGAATTCTTCCCGCTATCAATTCTTCTGTTTTATTTATTTTTAAATTTTTAAAAAATTCCAAAGACTGCGAAACGCTCACATCCGATACGTCAGAGATATTTTTTTCTCCGACTGTCACCAAAAGAACTTCCGGCTTATACCGCTTCCCTTTGCAAGCTGAACATGGATTTTGAGACATATATTTCTCTATTCCTTCTCTCACAGCGTCAGATTCGGTTTTAAAATATCTTTCTTGCAAAAACCCGGTCACTCCGCGCCAACTCATAAAAAAATTCCAATTGGAACCGGTTTTAGAGCGCACTCGAACAGGCACTTCCTCCGCCTCCTCTTCCGAAATCATATCAGAAGCATCTGTTGCACCGAATAGAAGAATATTTCTCTTTCGTTCTGGCAAATCCTTGATACGTACATTATCAGCAATTCCAAAATGTTTGCAAACCGACAATATTACTCCGCCGTAATAATTATTTTTCTTGAAATTCCAAGGAAAAATACCGCCCTCAGCAATAGTTTTTGTGTCATCCGGAATCACTAATTCCGGATCGATTTCTTTTTTTGTTCCCAAACCTTCGCAAGCAGGGCAAGCCCCATAAGGAGAATTAAAAGAAAACAAGCGAGGTTCAAGGGGAGGAAATTCTATTTCATGTTCCGGACAAGACAAATTTTGATTGAATATAAATTCTCCCTTATGATCTTTATTTAATTTTTGATTATCAAGTTTCAAATCATCATTTTTAACTTTGATTTTTATTATTCCCTCTGCAAGCTTCAAGGCCTTTTCAACATCCTCAAATACCCTAGAAATATTATCATCATTTATTTCGACTCTATCAACTATAATGTCTATGTTATGCTTTTTATATCTTTCCAATTTCACTTTCTCATTCATTTTTTCTCCCAAATCCACTTTTTTACCGTTTACATAAGCTCGAGAAAATCCACGCTTAAACATTTCTTCCAAAAGAGAAGAATATTCTCCTTTTCTCTGCCGCACAACAGGAGCAAGTACTTCAATCTCTTTTTTTTCTCCCCCGCCTTGCGTCGACGAGTGGTTGTCTCCGCGAGTCGAGGCAGGTAAAGAAATCACTCTGTCGACAATTTCATCAGTAGAAAGTTTTGATATCTCCCTATAACAGATCTGGCAATGAGGAACGCCGATTTTAGCGAAAAGAAGCCTTAAATAGTCATGTATTTCAGTAACCGTCCCGACCGTTGAGCGCGGATTCTGAGAAGAAGCTTTTTGCGAAATAGAGATAGCCGGGGAAAGCCCTTCTATATAATCAACGTCCGGCTTGTCCATCTGGCCCAAGAATTGCCTAGCATAAGAAGACAGACTCTCTAAATATCTTCTTTGGCCTTCCGCAAAAATCGTATCAAAAGCCAAGGTGCTTTTTCCCGATCCAGAAATTCCAGTAAAAACAATAAATTTATCCCTCGGAAGCTCCAGGTCAATATTCTTCAGATTATGCTCTCTAGCTCCTTTTATAATAATTTTTTCCATAAAAATGCCTAAAATAGTTATATTAGTGTTGCAGTAAATTTTCTATTTTCAATTCATTATAATACAATCAAAATCAATAATCAATACAAAAACATCCCTTTGCATCGGGATGCTTTTATAACAGAAATCATTAAGTTCGATAATTTTGTTCTATAAACTAATTAGATTCAACCATCCACCAATCAAATTCAATAGGATTATCCGAAATACCGATAGGTTCTTTTATTTTTACCATAAATCCTTCTCCTGCAAGAGTTTCAGTTACTGCCAAAACTTTATCCGTCACATTTTTTGGAGTTACAAAAATTTTACTCTCCTTGCTCACCGCCCCCG
>DPJH01000019.1 GCA_003543115.1 Candidatus Moraniibacteriota bacterium | reverse complement strand
CTCCGCGACCAGGACTCGAACCTGGAACCAATTGATTACACTTATCCAAATGTTTCCATAAGGGGTGGACTATATCATCTCCTTTAATCATAAAGGAGTGAGGCGCTTCCCGATCCGCCTACGGCGGACAAGTACTCTCTTGCGAGATAGTCTCTGAACCTGCCTTCGCCAAAGCTACGGCAGGCAAGCCTTCTTGCTTGCCAACTTGCTTTACCAAAGGATTGGCTGCTGATTATCATAATTTCTGCTGAAGAAATTTTAGACTTCCAGCAATTCACCTCATTCTTCACTTTCAAATTTCTTTGAAAGGCTGCGTTTTTGACTATGTATTTCTCTGTGGCAATTTGCACAAATGAGAATGCAACTTTCAATTTCTTTTCTCACTCTTTCCCAACTTCTTGTCAATCCATCTTTTGAAACTCCGAATTCTTTTTTACCAGAATCAAGATGATGAAATTCCAAGGCATCTATGCATTTTTTGTATCCACAGAAGAAGCATTTACCGCCCTTATATTCAATCGCCATATCCTTAATCTTTTTCCTTCTTTTAGATACGGCTTTTTTAATATATTCAGCGCGGTCAGCATATTTTCTTTTTTCTTCCATATATCAATTATATGAAAGATGTGTTCACAGTCAACTGCTCTACCATTGAGCTATCGCGGAATGTATTCAATTTTAAAATGTTGCCTAAATCAGCAACAAGATTAGTATAGCAAATGTTTTTTTCCTTGGCAAGTTCCGCTAGACATGAAAAAAACCCGCTTTCGCAAGGCTTTTTCCCGATATATTTGATTTAGTAGTCTTTAAGTTTCTTGATTCCTTCGTGTTCCCTGATTTTCTCCAGAGCCTTGGCTTCAATTTGGCGGATACGCTCGCGAGTCACGCCGAATTCCTGTCCGACTTCTTCCAGAGTGTGAACCACACCATCTTCCAACCCGAAACGGATTTTCAAAATCTTTTGTTCTCTCGGAGTCAAAGAATTCAAAACTTCCGTCACATGATCGCGAAGCAGTTTTCGGGAAGCCACATGATGGGGCATGACTGTTTCCGTATCTTCGATAAAATCTCCCAAAACGCTATCGTCGTCGCTATCGCCTACTGATGTCTCCAATGAAACTGTTTCCTGGGAAATTTTCATGATATGTCTGATTTTGTCCACTTCCATTCCCATTTCCACCGCTACTTCCTCCGGCAAAGGCTCGCGGCCAAGATCTTGTACCAATCTTCTGGTAACCTGGGTATATTTATTTATTGTTTCCACCATATGTACCGGGATACGGATAGTTCTGGACTGATCAGCCAGAGCCCTGGTAATGGCTTGGCGAATCCACCAGGTGGCATAGGTAGAAAATTTATATCCTTTAGTATAATCAAATTTTTCTACAGCCCTAAAAAGCCCCACATTTCCTTCTTGGATCAGATCCAAAAGGGAAAGATTGTGCGATCTTCCGACATATTTTTTAGCGATACTCACCACCAACCGTAAATTGGCTTCGGTCAGTTTTTGTTTGGCGATAGGATCGCCTTTCTCGATTCTTTTAGCCAAAGCGATTTCTTCTTCTGTCTTCAAAAGCTCTACCCTTCCGATTTCTCTCAAATACATCTGCACCAAATCAGAAGAAGCCTCTTCGGGAACATCAATATCCTTTTTCTTTTTTTTCTTTCCGGCTTTTTCTTCTTCCATATCATCAGAAATCTTATCTGTTTCCATTTTGATAATATCGTCTGATCCCAAAACTTTCACTCCGATTTCTTCCAGTTTTTCATATAAATTTCCCAGTTCTTCGATGCTTTTTTCCGCATCTGGAAAAGCATGCAAGATCTCGTCTTCAGTGATGAATCCTCTTTGTTTTCCACGATAAACCAGCTCATCAGCAATGCTGATCTTTTTCTCCTCCTTCGGCTTATACGGCACAACTTTTTTCCCTTGGCTGATTTTTTTCTCCGCCCTGCTTTGCTTTATTTTCTTCGGTTTTATTTCTTTTTTAGGAGAAATCTTTTTTTTCTTTTCGGCACTTTTATTTTGCATTGATGTTTTTTTCTTTTTAGGCACTTTTTTAATTATTTTTTTTTCTGTTTTTTTCGCGGTTTTTCCATTTTTAATAGCCTTTTTGCTGATCAATTTTGGATTTTTTTTCGCTTTTTTGACAGAGTGGCTTTCTTGTTTTTTTACTTTCGGTTTGTTTTTAGCCATGTTTTTTCCGGTTGGCTTTGATAAAGAGTGCTTCGTTTTTTTCCTAGTAGACATAGTATAAAAAAATTTAGATTGAATAACTTTTCTATTGATTCAGTTCTTTATTCAGTAAAGATTGCTCTGAATTAATTTTTGAATATTCTTCCTTAAGAAAACCTGTAGCCATGCTGTCATTGTTTTTTTTAGCGATATCCAGATCTTTTGATATCTTATCCAAGCTGCTTTTATTAGCCTCATATTTAATTTTGCTGAGACGATTGCGAGCCTCAATCAAAGGATGATCCAAAACAATTTCTTCCAGATTATTATCTAGCCCCACCCTGTAACGAGCAGCAAAATAAATTTTTTCCGCTTCCGACCTTTTCTCTAAGGAATCGATCTTGTTTATAAACTCATCAAAACTAAAATTAAACTCTGCGCCTTGTTGTAGCATACTTTCCAGCAAGCTGTTTTTTGGAAGATAGGCCCTATCTTTTTTTTCTGAAACCTCCTTCCAAACATCAGTGTAGACAAGCATTAGTCCAATAAGATCTTTTATAAGAGTTTCTATTTTTTCACTTGGAGCAAAAATCTTCTCTTCGTGAGATTGATTTTGCGAAGTTTGCATTACCCTATCTCTAAGACTAGCTTTTTTAAGCATATCCGTCAATATGCCGTCGGAAATATTCAGTTCTGAAGCTATTTTTTTCAACCAATGGCTTTTTTCCACATCATTGGATAAATAGCCTATCATCTCAAGAAGTTCGTTTGTTATTTTTTTCTTATCTTCAACTTTTTCCTTGTTATATTTAGAAAAAATATTTTCAAAAAAATATTCCATAGCCTCTTTGGCATTTCCCACTGACTCCACCAAAGCGTTGGGGTTATTTTTTGCCAAATCAGCTGCGTCTTTTCCATTAGGAATGGTGACCACAAAAACGCTCATTTCTTTTTCAAAACAAAGCTTGATGCTTTTTTTCGTAGCCATCTCGCCGGCACTATCCATATCAAAACACATCCTGATGTTATTGGTATATCTTTTTATTATTCCCAGATGCTCTTGGGTCAAAGCCGTTCCGGAAACTGCTACGGTATTTTTAAGCCCCGCTTGATGGGAAGCAATCACGTCCATCTGACCTTCCGCTAAAAGAATCCAGTCCTGCTGCCTGATATCCGCCTTGGCCCGGTTCATTCCGTAGAGGATCCGGCTTTTGTGATAAACCTCTGTCTCCGGAGTATTCACATATTTAGCTTGCGTCTCGTCTCCTCCTGGAGCTACTCTTGCGCTATACCCCACAATTTTTCCATTAGTATCAGCAATGGGAAACATTATGCGATCGCGAAAACGATCATAATAGCTTGTAGTTGCGTCATTTTGATTATTTTTTTCTACTAAAAGTCCTGTCTTTGCTATTTCAAAAATTGTGTAACCTTTTTTCTGTAAAAATTGACTGGCATTATTCCAACCACTCGGAGCATATCCTAAACGGAAATTTTTTATCGACTGATCATTGATTCCTCTTTCTCTCAGATACTCCAAGATCTTCTTGCCCGCCTCAGTCTGCAAAAGATGCGCCTGATAGAATTTTGTAGCCATTTCAAGAATCTCCAATGTTCTGTTTTTTTCCTCCGCCTGCTTTGGATTGGTTTTTTTAAGTTCCACTCCGGCTTTTTCTGCCAACAGCTTCAGCGCCTCACGAAATTCCAACCCTTCCATTTCCATGACAAAACCAAATATATCTCCTCCTTTTTGACAGCCAAAACAATGCCATATTTGCTTATCCTCACTCACCATGAAAGAAGGGCTTTTTTCATTGTGAAAAGGGCAATTAGCGCGATAATTCGCGCCTGCCTTCTCCAAGCGTATATATTCACCTAAAACATCAATGATATTTAAGCGGTTTTTTATTTCCTCTAAGTCCGTACTCATGTATTAATGCTACTATAAAGCATGATAATAAGCAAAATTACCTACCTTTTGCGATACGTTAATATATAATACTATCGAGACTAGGTTTTAGTTCACTTTTTTATCATTTACAAAAGCTTATTAATATGCTATAAATAGTATTGCTCTTTTATTGGCCTCACAGATCAAAATCAAACGGGAAGTGAAAGATGAAAACGGAAAAAAAACCACAACAACATCATCTTGATGGTTCGAAAATGCTCCCTCCCGGATTTACTCAGGGATATGCAGAGCATAGGCGTCTTCACAACCTTGAAATAGGTCAAGTGTGTGGCAATAGTGCCTGTAAACATTGCTTAGCCTACCAGGCCTTTGCAAGAAAACAAAATGTATAACTACTTATCCCCCGTGGGTTTCATAACCTACGGGGGATTTTTTTGACTTTATTCCTATTTTGTTATAATATTAATGCAACAATGTTGCAATTATAAATTATGACTGAAAAAACTATTTTCCAAAAAATCCGTGCGTGCAATGGGAGGATTACCAAAATCAAACAATCCATCGTCGATATTCTCCTGCAAAAAGGCTGCTTGATTTCTCAAAGTGATATCTTGGGTCATCTGAAAAAGAAAAAAATTTCCCCTGACCGCTCCACTCTTTTTCGCGAACTCAGCTTCCTCACTAAGAATCAGATCATTCTTAAAAATACTATTGCTGATATAGATTATTATGAAATTCCCCATCGGCATCACCATCACGCCATTTGCATGAAATGCAATCAGATTGAAAAAGTGGATGCCTGCAGCAGCCTGAAAAAACAAGAGAAAGAGATTTCCGAAAAAAATAATTTCCATACCATCAACCATAGCTTGGAATTTTATGGCTATTGCCAAAAATGCCGGATATAAAATATATGAAAAAATCAACATTCATTGCCGGTCTTATTGTTTTGATTATCATCTCCTTGCTGATAATATTATCTTTCGATAAAAAGGCCGAAGCTCCTGAAAAAACAAAAAAAATAACTATCATCACCACTCTTTTCCCGCTTTATGATTTTGCAAAAAATATAGGACAAGACAAAGTTGAGGTTTATTTGCTTTTGCCTCCAGGCACGGAAGCTCATTCTTTCGAGCCCAAACCGAGCGATATTGCGCGCATCAATCAGTCTGATTTATTCATATATACGGGAGAATTTATGGAACCATGGGTGCAAGACGTGCTTAAAGGCGTCTCCAATCAAAACTTAAAAATTGTTGATTCCAGCACAGGGATAGCACTGATGCCAAGCGCTTTTCGCGACGAAGATGAAGCGGAAGGAGCCCCCGATCCGCATATTTGGCTTGATTTTGATAGCAGTAAAAAAATAGTACAGACCATTGCGGATGCGCTTGGTGAAAAAAACCCAGCTAATGCCGATTTCTATCAACAAAATGCTGACGAATACAAAAACAAGCTTTCCGCTCTTGACGCAAAATACACAAAAACACTTTCACAATGCCGATCGAAAGAAATCATCTATGGCGGCCACTATGCTTTCGGGTATTTAGCCAGACGATACGATCTTAAATATATAGCTGCGCAAGGCATCTCTCCGGACTCAGAGCCCACCGCCAAAGATCTGATAGCCTTGATCGAGCAGATAAAAAAAGATAATATTCAATATATATTTTACGAAGAGCTCACTGCTCCAAAAATTTCTGAAACGCTAGCTGATGAAACTGATGCAAAATTGCTTCTTCTAAATCCGGGTCACAACCTGACAAAGGAGGACTTTGAAAATAACATATCTTTTATTTCTATTATGGAAAAAAATTTAACCAGCCTTTCTCAAGGACTTAATTGCAAACAATAATTATGTCAGAAATTATCAAAGTAGAAAATTTATCTTTTTCCTACGGACAAAGTGAAATTTTGAAAAACATTTCTTTTGTTGTGGAAAAAGGAGACTTTGTCGGTCTGGCCGGACCCAATGGAGCCGGAAAAACAACATTGGTTAAGGCGCTTCTCGGCCTCCTTTCTCCAACACAAGGAAAAATTGAATTCTTCGAACGTAAGCATGGCGTTTTTTCTGATTGGGGCAAAATCGGATATCTCCCTCAAAAAAACCCGACTATCAATCCTCTTTTTCCGGCCACAGTATCTGAAATTGTTTCACTGGGCCTTCTTTCTCAAAAAAAATGGCCGAAAAGATTAACTGCTGCAGATAAGAAAAAAACTGATGCTGTCTTGAGACAGCTCGATATTCTTCATTTGGAGAAAAAAATGTTTTCCGAACTTTCCGGAGGACAACAACAAAAAACTCTTTTGGCGCGCTCACTAGCTTCTAATCCTGAAATTTTGATTTTTGACGAACCTTCAACCGCTCTTGATCCGGAATCGCGGGAATCTTTTTTTTCTCTTATGCAGCACCTCAATGAAAAACATCAGATTACCATTATTTTGATCACCCATGACACCAGTTACATCGGCCGGTATGCCAACAAACTTCTCTATCTCGACAAAGAACTTATTTATTTCGGAAATTTTTCCACTTTTTGCCAATCGGACAAAATGAAGTCCTATTTCGGAAAATATGAACAACATATAATTTGTCATCAACATAATTAAAATGGAATTTTTGAATTTTTTACAATATGCATTCATCCAAAAAGCTTTTCTGGCCGGATCTTGCATAGCGCTTATCTGTTCCATTTTGGGATTGTTTTTAGTTCTTCGGAAAATGTCTCTTATCGGAGACGGATTATCCCATGTGAGCTTTGGAGCCATCGCTCTCGGGCTTTTTCTAGGATTATACCCTTTCTATGTAGCTATTCCCATAGTCGTACTAGCCTCATTCCTGATCTTGAAAATTGCGGAAAAAACAAAAGTTTACGGCGATGCTGCCATCGGCATCGTTTCGGCTATCGGCATCTCCAGCGGAGTGATCCTAGCCAGTCTTTCCAATGGTTTTAACGTCGATCTTTTCAGCTATCTTTTCGGCAATATCCTATCGATTAGCAATACGGAAGTTGTCCTATCAATCGCTCTTTCGCTAATAATTCTTATTACTATCTATTTTTTCTATTGGGATCTTTTTTCCGCTACTTTTGATGAAGAATATGCCAAAACCACCGGCATACAGATAAGCTCCATCAACGTCATCTTGACCGCCCTTACAGCTATCACAGTCGTGCTCGCTGTTAAGATGGCTGGCATCATGCTGGTTTCCGCCCTTATTATTTTTCCCGCAGTAAGCGCTCTTCAAATTTCCCGAGGCTTTCGACCGGCTATCTTTATAAGCGCAACTATTTCACTCGCCTCAGTTATCCTTGGCATCACTCTATCATTTTTTGCCGACCTTCCAGCCGGGGCGACTATCGTCATACTCAATACTTTCTTTTTTATTCTCGCCATCACATACAAAAAAATCACTTTATAACAAGTGATTTTTTTATCTTTTTAGCCCCTAGCTTGCAATGTTTTTATCCATTCCACTATCCGCTTAGAAAAAACAAAACGGATGCCCAGAAACTCCAGGCCAATAAGCATCAGCCATGATCCGGGAGTAAGCGGAGTCACGAGAGCCAGAAAACCGATAGATATCAAAACCATTCCGATTACTTTTTTGCCAGATGGATTTTTTTCCGCATACTCTTTATATTTTTCTGCTATTTTTTTCATTTTTTCCAAATTTTTTATCCATATCTATTCTAGCTCATTTTCCATTTTTCACATAGAAGGCAACTTTGACTGGGAATGTGAATTATGCCATCATTAGTAGGATATTAAGCTAAAAAACATGTTACAAAAGAAAAATATTATCATCCAAAATCTCAATATCAGATATTACCAAAGTGCGGTTATCGATAGAAGCAACGTGCTGGTTTTTTTGCATGGCTGGGGATCGCAAGCCGCCCACTTTCAAAAAACATTGGAAAAATGCGCCAGTTTTGTGGCCATTGACCTGCCGGGATTTGGCGACAGCGAAATTCCTCGGTCATCTTGGTCACTAGATGATTACGCCAATTTTGTCAAAGATTTTTTGCAAAAACTAGACATCCAAAATCCCGTTCTGGCCGGCCATTCTTTTGGCGGAAGCATTGCCATTAAATATTGCGCCCGGGACAATCGGGTAAAAAAATTAATTCTGATTGGCAGCGCCGGCATCCGCAAGAAAAATATTAAAAAATTTATTTACTTTATCATTGCTAAAATTTTTAAATTGCTTTTCTCCCTGCCCGGAATCAGAAAACTAAAAAATATTGCCAGAAAATGGTTCTATAAGACTATTGATTCCGAAGATTATATCAACGCCGGAGCCTTAACTGGAACATATTTAAACATAATCAGCGAAGACCTGGCTTCGAATTTGGAAAAAATTACTGTGCCCACTGTCTTGATTTGGGGAGAAAATGACGACAATACGCCCCTCAATAACGGGAAGTTAATGCAGAATTTAATCAAAGACTCCCAACTGCATATAATTCCTAATGCGGGCCACTATGTTTTTCTGGATAATCAAAAAGCTTTTGATGAAATATTTTTAAGACTTATTTAAAAATCCAATGGTACTTAAAAATCTTCTCTACATTTTGCAAAGCGAGGGATATTATTTCAAACGCTTTTTATCTTTTGCCTACGCCCACCCGGCTTGGTGGAAATTGGAAAAGCGTCAAAAAATCGTCTGGACCCCCAAGGCTTGTCTTTTGTGGGTCATGACTGCTGTTATTTTTTGGAGCATCGCTATCTTCTCCTTCTCCATATTCAACAGACAAGGATTGCTGATGATTCCTTTTCTGGCAATATCATTGCCTTTCCTCATGGGAATATCTCTGATGTTGATATATCCGATCGACTATATATTGAAAAAGAAAAAAATCGATACGGCGGAAAAAATAATTTCAAGCAGCAACATAAAAGTTGTCGGCATCGCAGGCAGCTATGGCAAAACCAGTACCAAAGAGATCTTGGCTTCTATTTTATCGCAAAAACTGGCAGTCATAAAAACTCCGGAAAACATCAATACCGACATCGGCATTGCCAATTTTATTATTGAAAACAAAAAACAATTTAAAGAAAACGATGTTTTTATTGTCGAAATGGGCGCCTACCGAAAGGGCGAGATTAAAAAAATCTGTCGGATGGTCCGTCCTTTCTATTCAATCCTTACCGGCGTCAATGAATCCCATCTGGAGCGTTTTGGCAGCTTGGATAATATCATCCAAGGCAAGTTTGAACTCCCTCAAAATACACGCGACCTGGCTCTTCTTAATCTTGACGACAAAAATATCCGCAAAAATCATACTCGCTTTAGCCTTCAAAAAAGCCTGGGCATTTCTAAGCAGGAAACACAGAACATTTATCCTAAAGAAAATTTCCAAGGACTGGAATTCCGATGGCAAGGAAAAAAATTTGAAACAATTCTTCTGGCCGAACACAATATCTCCTTGATTTTGCTATGCGCAAAAATCGCCCAAAAACTTTCTCTATCGCTTGATGAAATTTGTGCAGGAATCAAAAACATCCATCCCATAGAACATAGATTGCAGCCGATTTATAATAAACATACGGACATTATGGTCATTGATGACAGTTATAACGGCAATTTCGATGGCATCAAGAGTGGTGTACAATTATTAGGAAGAGCTGTTGGAAGAAAAGTCGTTTTGACTCCGGGACTTGTCGAGCTAGGATCGAAGACAGAATCTATCCATAGGCAAATCGGTAAGCTATATTCCCAACATGTCGATCTAGTCTTGATCATCAGGAGCGTTATGACTGATCATATCATCCAGGGGCTCAAAGAAAATAATTTTACCAACTATAAAATATACGAAACCACCCAAGAAGCCCATGCTGATCTTGGAAACATTCTCCAAAAAAGCGACACCATCCTGTTTCAAAATGATCTGACGGATAATTATTTTTAATATTAATAATTTTATGAATGAAAAAATAAAATCAATGGCAATCGGAGTTTTTTTTGGCAGCCGAAATCCGGAACATGAAGTTTCCATCATTACCGGACAGCTGATAATCTCTGAGCTGAAAAAACTAGGTTATAATGTAGTCCCGATATATATAGATAAAAAAGGTCTGTGGTTCTCTTCTGCAATACTGGGTTCTCTAAAGTTTTTTACCGCTAAAGATCTTGAATTGCAATTGGAAAAACTGGATCCTTGTACATTAGAAATGTCAGCTAAGAAAAATCAACTGGTTATCAAGAATAAAAAAATCCTCTCTAAGGAAATTGCGATTGACCTGGCTTTTCCGGCTTTTCATGGCATGAACGGCGAAGATGGAACCATTCAGGGTCTTTTTGAACTGTGCAACATTCCTTATGTCGGTTGTAATGTAGCCTCTTCAGCCATGACTATGGACAAGATAATCACCAAGCAAATATATCAAGGCTCTGGCATACCCGGAACAAAATTTATCTATTTCACCGCCCAAGACTGGACTACTGATAAAAACGCGGTTATTAAAAAGATCAACGATCTGCAGTGGCCTGTTTTTATTAAACCTGCCCGACTGGGATCATCTATCGGCATCGCTAAGGCTCGAGATGTTAAAGAATTGATAAATGCCTGCGAAGTGGCTTTGCATTATGACAGCCGGATCATTGTGGAGGAAAGCGTAGAGAATTTGATGGATATAACTTGCGCAGTTTTAGGAAACAAAAATCCTACTCCCTCGCTTATCCAACAATCAAACTTCCAAGGAGAGCATTTCAGCTATGAAGCGAAATATTTGGAAGATGGAGGAGCCCAGCTGGGAAATGCCCAAAACAACATTATTATTCCGGCCAAAATTAGCGCCGAAAAAACCAAAGAAGTGCAAGATATGGCTGTGGCAATCTACAAATTATTCGATTGCACAGGAACAGCCAGGGTGGATTTTCTCTATGATACGAAGCGAGATAAAGTATACGCTAACGAGATAAACACTATGCCCGGTACTCTCTATCACCATCTTTGGAAAGCTAGCGGAATGGAAATTAATGCTCTCATAGAAAAACTCATTGACCTAGCCCTAGAGAATCATAAAGAAAAAAATGAAATAACTTCCACTTTCAAATCAGATATTCTGAATTTTGCCAATTCAGTGAAACTGCAAATTGAAAAAGATTAAATTCTTTCAAAAAAACTATTCTCAGGCAGAATAGTTTTTTTATTTGGAAAATTTTTTACTCCCTTCCTCGCAAACGATTGGAGATAAAGGAGATGATGCAGACGATGATATAAGAAGAAATTGCATGCAGAAATAAAAAATAGATCCAATAAAATCTATTGATTTTAACATACCAGCTGTCATTTGAATGTTGGTATTGGAATTTATATTGATCAAATAAAGAATTTTTATAAATTTCTCCCGTAATGGCATTTTGCAATGTAAAAATCTTCAAAACCCCAAGAATTGAAAATAAGATAAGCATAGAAAAGATCTTGATTTTGGTCGGTTTGAAAAGTTTTTTTAAAAACATTCTATATACAAATTATTTATAAGTGACGTAGTTATGCTGTTTCGGCGAGCGAAGTCCACCTTCGCAGACTATCAGCGGACTGTGTCCGCCGAAGTCCGCTATGGCGGACGAAGGCGGAAGGGGGGAGATTCGAACTCCCGATACCTGTTACAGTATACCTGCTTTCCAAGCAGGCGCACTCGGCCACTATGCGACCCTTCCAAATTTTCCTATAAGCTTAATATATCAATACTTTTATAGAAAAATGCATATTTGTGTATATTCTATTCTACTATCCTTATACCGATCAACGCAATATCTTTCGCTCCAGGAGTTCTTCCTAGAATAACCACCGCTTTGTCTCCCGATTGCAATCTTCCGGCTTTCTTATTTATAGATACCATCTCCTCTATCATCTCCTCTCTTTCTTTTTTCTCAAAATAATAGGCTCTGGCTCCCCACAACATCGCCATTTGATTATAAGTTTTTAAATTATGCGTTCCGACTATGATAAGCTGAGTCGGCCGATGATGAGAAACAAGCCTCGCTGAAAAACCCGATTCGCTGAAAAGCACGATAGCCTTAGCCTGACAACTCTTAGCCATTTCATGCGCGCTGTTGATGATGGAATCATAGTCCCCATAGATAACTTCGTCCAAATAAGCCGGCTTGATGTCGTCAAAGGGAGAATCTTCGGTATCGCGAATAATTTTGGCCATCGTCTGAACTGCTTCAACCGGATATTTTCCGCTAGCACTCTCGCCAGAAAGCATCACGGCGTCTGTATGATCAATAACCGCATTAGAAACATCTGATACTTCAGCTCTGGTCGGAATGGGATTGTTTATCATCGAATCCAGCATTTGCGTGGCCACAATAACAATTTTGGCTTTTCGCAAGCATTTAGCAATAATCTCTTTTTGATAGAGAACGACTTTGCTTTCATCCATTTCAATTCCTAGATCGCCTCTAGCTACCATCACTACATCCGTTGCTTGGATGATTTCATCAATATTTTCAATAGCCTCTTTTCTCTCTATCTTAGCTATTATTTGCGGCAAATCTTTTTCTCTCCCCAAAATTTCTTTTATTTTTTCTCTGGTTTCCTCTATCTCCCTAGCATTGCTCACGAAAGAAAGAGCCACAAAATCAATTTCATTCCTGAGAGCAAATTCCAAATCATTCCTATCTTTCTGCGTCACAGCTCCAAAAGAAAGCTTGGTGTCAGGCAAATTCATTCCCTTTCTCGGCTTGATCGTTCCACCATTGAGAACCTCGGCTTTTACTAGATTTTCCGTTTTTTCAACCACCAAAAGCCTCATCAATCCATCTTCTATCAGAATTTTTTCTCCCACCTGCAGAGCCGCTACCACTCCGTCTGAATCAATTATCAATTCTTTTTCTTCTGTGCTTTTCTTATCGCTTACAAAAATAATCTCTCCTTTTTCAATTTCAAAAGCTTCCGCATTGCCCACCCTTATTCTTGGTCCCTGAAGATCAGCCAAAAGACCGATTGGCCTTTTCATTTCTCTTTCTAATTCACGCGCATTATCAATAATAACCTGATGGGCATCGTAGGTATTATGGGAAAAATTTATTCGAAAAACATTCACTCCTGATTCCACGAGCTTTTTCATTGTTTCCCTGCTATCTGAAGCCGGGCCAATAGTGGCCACAATTCTTGTTTTTTTCATAATATTTCCTTTTAATTTTTAATCTATTCTTTAAACATTCTACTATAATCGCACAAAAAAATAAAACAAGCAACCAATTAGGCGCTTGTTTTATCCAATTGAACTTCAATTATTTGATCAAAGAAAACCCGCCGATAATCGGCAATGCTTTTTTTTCTCCTCTAGCGGCATTGATAATTCCCAAAACTGCAATAACAAAGAGGGCTAATGTTCCTAAGGGAAGGATAATAAACCATCCTAAAATCGGAATTATTGTTCCAACAACATTTACAGCAATCGCAGCTAATAACAGGTTTAATTGCTGATTAGCGTGAAATTTTGCAAAGGGACTATTTTTTGCGTCAGTTACAAGCGGAATAAAAAATAGGATCGGCAAAATATATCCGATAATGGCCATAGCCTTATTATCTTCTGCATCTTTCGCATCATTTGTAGCGTTATTCACATCTACTGGCGGTTGTGGAGCTTCAGTTGTTTTTTGTTCTTCCATATTATCACCTCTCTTTCTATTTATTCGCTTAAAGCGAAGTTTTAATTATTTTCACAATTCAACCATAACACAAATATTATTTTATGTCACTATTTTTATTTTATTCCATTTCCAAATCGCCTTCTTCGATTTCTCGCAAAATATCTTCCGGAATAGGATTTTTTTCCGGACTCACTCCTGGATATCGCCAAGCGCTGATAATTTTTATTTTCTCTTTAAAAAGTAGTCTTTGTAATTCTGATAAATTCTTACTGTTTTTGTTTTTTTTAATCTGGTACATAACCCAAATTTCCGTTTTCCAAATAGTTTTTCCATCTTTGCCAGTTTTCGGAGAAATAGGCTGCATTACTGCAATCGTATTTTTTACAATACCCTCTTCTTTCCTTTTTGGCCGCCTGATGACTCCCAGAACTTTTTGTTCGCTTAATCCATAAAATCTCATCTTTTCGATGGCATGCAGTGTCCAGAAATATTTATCGCTATTTTTCGGTATTCTAAATTGCATAATGATAAAACAGAATTAAGACTGCGTTTTATTTCCTGTTCATTTCTCTTAAAATTCTCACTCTTTCTTCAATAGAAGGATGAGTGGCGAACAAGCTGGAAATTTTCTTTCCTTTGAAAGGATTGGTAATATAAAGGTGGGCTGTAGCCCGATTAGCTGCTTCCAGCTTTTCGCTGTCAGAAGAAATCTTTTCCAAGGCCCTGGCCAATCCATCCGGATATCTCGTCAAAAGAACGGCCGAAGCATCAGCTAAAAATTCTCGTTTTCGGGAAATGGCCATCTGCATGATAACCGCCGCAATAGGAGCTAGAATAGAAAGTGCGATAGCCGCAATCATAAGAACAATCTGCAGTTGACCGCTTTTATTTTCATCGCTTTTTCCTCCCCAAAACGCCCAATGTCGAAACCAATCGGCTAGAAGCGCCACAAAACCCACCAAAATCACTACGACTGTTGAAAGCAGGATATCTCGATTGCCGATATGAGAAAGTTCATGGGCGATTACTCCTTCCAGTTCCGCTTTTTCCAATTTAGATACAATTCCAGAGGTCAGACAAATTACTCCATGCTCCGGATCCCTTCCTGTAGCGAAAGCATTGGGAGCACTGTCTTCAATTATATATATTTTTGGCACAGGCAGTCCTGCTGTAATGCATAGATTCTCCACCATATGATAAATTTCCCGCGCATTATCATGAGTAACCTCCTTAGCTCCACTCATTGTCAAAACAATTTTATCGCTCCACCAATAAGAAACAAAACTCATAGCAATAGAAAATGCTACGGCGATGTAGAGAATAAGGCTGTTATTCATGGCACCGGCAAAAACATATCCCACTCCGATTACAAAAACCAAAAAGCCCGCAATATAAACCCAGGTTAAACGCACATTTTTATCAGCTTGATTATAAATTGTTGCCATAAATTATAAATAAAGCACAATATATTTAAAAAAATAAATATTTGTGCTTCATATTTTACATAGTTTGTAGATTTGCAAATGAAGATTTCTAAAACTCAACCTTGACATTTTCCCTTTCTCCCTCTCCTGCTTCAAAGAAATCACGCTTGGCAAAATGCAACATTCCAGCGATCATATTATTTGGAAAAACTTCAATTTTAATATTGAAATCTCTAACATTGCCATTGTAAAATCTTCGAGAGGCTTGGATCTTATCCTCAGTATCCGTTAATTCTCTTTGTAATTCTAAGAAATTTTGATTAGCTTTCAATTCGGGATAATTTTCTGAAACAGCAAATAAAGTTTTTAAAGTTCCACTTAACATGTTTTCAGCTTCAGCTTTGTCTTGAGGGTTTCCAGCATTCATCGCTCTGGTTCTGGCTTCAGTCACTTTTTCAAAAACAGTGCTTTCATGCTTGGCATATCCCTTAACGGTATTGATCAAGTTAGGGATCAAATCATATCTTCGCTTTAATTGCACATCAATATCGCTCCAAGCTTCATCTACTCTGTTTTTAAGCTTAATTAGGCCGTTGTAAATAGCAATAACCCACAGAACTATCAGAGCCAATCCTATTAACAATATTAATCCTATTCCCATATTTTTAAATTATTTATTACTTTTCCATTATATCATCTATGAAGCAAAAAACAAGACAAAAAATATGTTATAATCTAATTACATATAATCATTAAATTTTATTCTATGCTGGAAATTTTATCTCCTTATTACATAATCATTATTCCTGTTTTAGTAGGTGGCATTGTGCAGGTAACAAAATTTATCGCTTTTTCTTTAAAGCATGGGTGGGATTGGCGCTATGCCATGACTCACGGACACATGCCCAGCGCTCATACGGGATTTATCATTTCTTTGCTCACTTCAGTAGGTTATTACGATGGCATCCACACTGGAGCGTTTGCAGTAGCCATGGGACTGGCTATTATTGTCATTGACGATGCGGCCAGGCTTCGCATGTACATGGGGGATCAAGGAAGATATCTGAACATGCTTATCCGAGAACTTAAAGTAGATGAGAGTCAGTTTCCCAGACTCAAAGAGAGAATGGGCCACCGCGTCAGCGAAGTGATTATAGGCGGTATTTATGGCTTCTTTCTAACACTTCTTTTTGCGAAACTTTTAAGCTAACTTTTTAAAAATTTCATGAAAAGCGAATACTTTTTGATTTTTGATTTTGACAGCACGGTTATCCAACTGGAGTCCCTAGAGGAAATTGCTGGTTTTGCGCTGCAAGACAAAGACAACAAAGATGAAATCTTGAAGGAAATCGGAATAATAACCGATCTTGGAATGGAAGGCAAAATTGATTTCAAAGAATCTCTCAAAAAAAGGCTGGCCCTTTTTAATATTCACCAAAATCACATTGATCTATCCAATCAAAAAATATTGCAAAACATCACTCTTTTCTTTCTCAAAAATATTGAGTTTATCAGAGAAAATGCAGAAAAAATATATATTATCTCGGGAGGATTTTTTTCCAACATACTGCCCGTAGCCAAACGCCTGGGCATCTCTCCAAGTCATATCATGTCCAATAAATTTATTTTCGATTCGCAGAACAATGTTTGCGGAATTGATGAAAGCTCTCCGCTTCTTCTCCCCCAAGGAAAAAGCCAAGCAGTTTCCAGCTTAAAATTGGATGGCAAAATTATTATTATCGGAGACGGCTACACGGACTACCAAATAAAAGAAAATGGAGCCTGTAAATATTTCATCTCTTTTTGTGAAAATGTCCGCCGAGAAAATGTGATCAAAAAATCTGACTTTTCTGCCGATAATTTAGATGAAGCAATTCGAATTATAAGTAAATTATAAAAAAATTTATATTTTTTCCAATTCTTCAAGAATAACTTTTTTATCATTCCAAGGAATTCTTTTTTCTCCTACAAGCATAATCTCTTCCGCCCCTTTCCCGGTTACCACAACCATGTCATCCTGCTTGGCAAGATTCAGCGCCTTTCCAATCGCTTCCCGCCTATCAAAAATTTTCCAAAAATTCTCGCCTTCCTTTTTATTTTTTACTCCGCTAGCCACTTCTTCGATTATTTGCTGCGGATCTTCAAAATAAGGATCTTCATTGGTAATAATTATTGTGTCTGCGTAGCGAGACACAATTTCTCCCATAATCGGCCTTTTTCCTCGATCTCGTTCTCCACAGCTTCCAAATACTGCGATAATTTTGGAATTTTCTTTTTTTGCCGAAGCCAGATATTCATACAATTTTTCTAAAGAATCCGGAGTAACGGCATAATCTACGATTATATTCATTCCGCGCGTGTTTTCTATGCTCTCCAGCCTTCCAGCCACTCCTTTGATTTTTTTCAAAGCTTTCGCCATCGATTCCAATGTGATTTTTTGAGAAACACCGACTGCGATAGCTGCCAATGCATTTTCTGCATTAAATATTCCGGGTAAGTATAATTCAAAGTTTACGCCTTTTACAGAAAATCTTGATTCATGAAGCCCAATCTTCATGTCCTTGGCGAGAACATCCGCGTCCGGATGCTTGGTGCTATAGACTAGCTGGGTTTCATTGGTATATTGCAAAAATTCATCCGGGTTTTCCATATCGCCATTAACCACAATAATTGGAGAAACTTTAAACAATTTCAATTTAGCCTTTCTATAATTTTCCATTGTTTTATGATAATCCAGATGCTCTCTCGTCACATTTGTTATCGCAGCCGCTGCATATTTCACACCCCACACCCTGAACTGGTCCAATGAATGAGAAGATGTTTCCAGTACGCAAAATTCGCAACCCTCGCTTACCGCTTGGCGCAAAAATTTTTGCACTTTCCATGGAGAAAGAGTGGTATATTTTGTCGTATTAACCCATACCCTGGCCCCGATCTTAAAGTTTATGGTGGAAGCCATAGCTATTTTTTTTCCTGTTTCCTCTAAAATGGCGCTCACCATCTGACAGGTGGTTGTTTTTCCATTGGTTCCGGTAATTCCGATAATTTTTATTTTCTCCGAAGGAAAGCCATAGAAAAAATTCGCCAGAACTGCTTGAGCCAGATGATAGATATTTTTAATTTCTTGGGAAAAAAATCTTTTTATAAAATGCATTTTATTTTTTGAATAAACCTATAAAGATTATACTTTGTTGCGCTTATTATTATATCGTAAGCGCCAGGAAAAACAAAAGGCTGTGTTTTTGGAGAAAAGCTCCTTTTAAATCGAGTGATTCCCGCCCAGCTATTTTCTTCGCTCGTGGTTTTTATTCCTCCGAAGTCATATTTTTTTGCTCCGCTTTTTTTTGCTTCCTGGATTTGTCTCCATTGCAGAAGATAGGGAGCCATAGAGTTTCGAAAATTATCATCTGAAGCTCCATGAAGATAGGTGGCTGTTTCATTAAAAAATAATACCAAGTTTGCCGCTATTATCTGGCCTTCAAATTTCCCGCAAAATATTTTTATATTTTCTTCAGGAATAGACTCTATCATATTTTGATAATAACTTTTCGAGTGAGAAGTAATGCTTTGTCTTTTAGCCGTAATTTCCACTAATTCAAAAAATCTATCCAAATATTTTTTCTCGCGGGACATAATAACTTCTACTCCTTTTTTCTCGGCCAACTTTATATTATAGCGGGTTTTGGCTTTCATTTGTGCAAGCAGATCCTCCTCTTTTTTCTCAATATCCATTATGAATATTTCCCTTGGCTGCATGTCATGAGGAGCCTTCACGATTTTAAAATCCATGCTTTTTTTAATCAATTCCAAAATTTCTTCCGTAGCCGCTTCAATGCGGACCCATCCAGCCTTATTTTTTCTAGCCAAATCCACCATCTCTCGCATTTCTTTGGTTTGAATTTTAGGCTTTGCAATTTCCAATACCGGCCCTCTGGGAATATAAAAATATTTTCCGACTATTGGAAGTTTGTGCTCCACAATATTTGCCCAAAAACCGTCTTTCTTGACATTAAAAATTTTTCTTCCTGCAGAAGATTGAAAATGAACCCAACTATCCGATTGCAAAAATCCTCCATCAGGAGAATTTTGCTGGATAAAATTGTTAGTTGTGGGATTGTTTTTCATAATATGGAAACCATAAAAAAATCAAATGGGCAATTTTTAAACATTAAAAAATTATATGCTTTACACCTTTGACTGCTTGTAGACATATATTTCTGGAAAAATCTGTTTGAGCATCTTGTTTTTCTTTGAAATTTTTCACTGGGCGCGTAGAATGAGGAAAAATTTTAGATTAGAAAAAGGATATGTGAGTTATTTTTCGAGAAATATGGCTACAGTGCGGATGAAAGCTTAACTCCTAGATCATGAAATTAAAAAATCTATTTTTTCCCCAAACTCCGCAGAGCCAGTCCCACCCTCTGCCCGATATCCTTAATCTCAGCAGAAACCATCTTCAAAGCATCTCTGGCTTCAGTTACCGAATATCCCATGGCAATAAGCGCCTCGATTGCATCAGAATCCGAGACAGCATCTTCTTTTTCATCTTCACTCATGTCGGCTACCTTATTTCTAAGCTCTAAAATGACCCTGTCAGCTGTTTTTTTGCCTATTCCCGACACTTTGGTCAAAATAGATGAATCTTCATTCAAAATAGCCGTTTTGATAGTCTTGGGAGTAGCTATTGAAAGAATTCCCAGTCCCGCTTTCGGCCCTATGCCGGAGATAGAAATCAGAAGCTCGAACATATCCAGCTCTTCCATGCTTAAAAAACCATATAAATCCATAGCATCTTCACGAATAGCGGTGTGGACAAAAAAATCCACATCTTCGATCCCGGCAATTTTTCCCATTGCATACGTAGTTAAATGCACTTTATATCCTATTCCGCAAACATCCACCACTACGAACTTATCCTTTCTATATTCAATTTTACCTTTTATTTTAGCAATCATAATATTTTTGATTATATCATCTCTTTTTTATTTTTTCCAATAAAAAAATCCCTCGAGATCTCTATTGGAAGATTATGAGGGATTTTATTGAAATTTATATACCTAGAATTCTTAAATAGGCTTCAGACAAAAAAACCATTTTATAGCCAAAAATAGCAACTATGACAATAAGCATCGCCATTATTGAAATGTGAAACATTATTTCTCCTTTATCCATATGGGTAAGATATTATTAATAAATCCAACAAACATAAAATAGTAGCACTAAAACCAGCTTTTGTCAATGAATCG
>DPJH01000040.1:10696-18240 GCA_003543115.1 Candidatus Moraniibacteriota bacterium | reverse complement strand
AATATTCAACCAAGGTACCCAGCCAAGAAGGCCGAACAGTTGACAGCCATTGCATATGCCGAGGGTAAATGTGTCGGGACGATTGTAAAAATCCCAGAACATTTTTTTCAATCTTGCATTGAACAGTATGGTTGCCACCCAACCCTTAGCGCTTCCGGCGACATCGGCATAGGAGAAACCTCCTACTGCTGCCAATCCCCTAAAATCATCAAGAGTAATTCTACCATCCAGCAAATCCGTCATGGTGATATCCCACGTTTCAAACCCGGCTAAATAAAATGCCGATGTCATCTCGCGGTCAGAATTGCTTCCCTCATCTCGCAAAATTGCTACGCGCGGTTTATCACTGCGATTGAGAAGATTTGCATCCGGCGCTTTTACTTTGAATGGTACAACATATTCCTGACCAGAACGGTCAAAAATATTTTGTTTCTCCTCATCGGCACATTCGGGATTTTTCTGCAATTTCTCCAGCTGATAGGAAGTTTCCTCCCACCAACCGCGAAGCTCCTGCATCGACTCATCCAACACCAGTTCACCGTTGCAATTTACCCGGATATGTTTTTCTTTTGTCGTATCTCCGATGAAAGCCCACGGTATACCTGCCGATTCCAGAGTTTGTCTTACTTCTTTCCAATCACGCTCGGAACACTCACACACAAACCCGAGTTCCTCCGAAAAAAGCATTTCCAAGGGATTGCCTCCCCCAGGAAATATGACATTCAGCCCACAGTTTCCGGCAAAAGCCATTTCCAGAAGAGTCGTGATTAAACCGCCATCACTGCGATCATGTCCTGCAGTGATCAATCTCCTGGCAATCAGCTCCTGCATGACTATGAATGCGCGTTTCAACATCGTTGCATCATCCATGTCAGGAGATTCATTGCCGATCTGTCCGAGCACTTGCGCCAGAGCACTGCCGCCCATACGATTTTTCCCGAAACCCAGATCAATCATAAAAAGAAGGCTTCCGGGATGCTTGATGTCTGGCGTCACTTTTTGCGTGATGTCCGGTACAGCTGCGTAAGCGGAAATAACCAGCTCACGCGGAGACTTTACAGTTTCGCCATCGACCAGAGTAGCCATAGATAAGCTATCCTTACCGCCGTCCACCGCCATGCCAAGCGCTTTCATAGCATCGCGCATGGCTCTGGCTGCGTCATAGATAGCTGCTCCTTCTCCAGTCAGTTTCGGCGCCCACATCCAATTAGCGCTGCATTTTACTTGCGCCAACTCTTCAATCACTGCAAATGCCAGATTGGTCAGAGATTCGCCTACTGCCATTCTTGCTCCAGCTGCCGGATCCACCAACATCTTGACCGACTGTTCGCCGATCGCTGTTGCGATTCCGGTTTTTCCAAAGTGGCTCTGGGCCACCACAGCAACATCACCTACTGTCAACTGCAACGGCCCGCAACATTGCTGTTGCGCAATGAGGCCGGTTACTGCCCGGTCGACCTTACTGGTCAAAAACCTTTTTGATCCGACCGACACGAGTCGCAAAACATCAAAGAGCGCTTCTCGAATAGTCAAATCTTCCGGCAACACCAACGGCGGCAATTCAGGATCAACATGATTGTCAATAAAAGTTTTTTGAGGAATATTCCCCAAAAGCGCCGGCAAATCGATATCCACCGGAGTGGATCCGTCATTGGAATCATGCACGACAAATTTCAGATCGCCGGTCACCTCTCCCAACACTTCGCAATACACTTTCTCCCTGGCACAGATCGCCTGAAATTGTTCAATATTTTCCGGCCGAATCAAAAAGCCATTACGCTCTTGATATTCAGCGACGTAGATTTCCAAAACCGACATAGTCGGATCGCCCACATTGATTCGGCGAATATCAATCCATCCGCCTGATTTTTCCACCAATTCTTTGAGAACATTGGCGGGTCCGCCCGCCCCCTGATCATGGATCACATCGATCAAGGTTCGGTCTCCCATCTCGTTGCACGCTCGGATGACACGGTTCATCTTCTGTTCCATTTCCGCGTCACCCCGCTGCACCGCATTGAAATCGAGGCTGGACTCGTTCTCGCCTTGGAGCATACTTGATGCAGCTCCGCCACCAAATCCAACCCGATATGCTGGTCCGCCCACCTGCACGATGAGCATACCCTTTTCGGCCTGATTTTTTTGCGTCAGCCGTGCATCGATCTGTCCAATGCCTCCGGTGAACATGATGGGCTTCAAAAACCCCCAACGTTCGCCATTCGGCAAGCGCATATCGAACGATCTTGTGAAACCGGCAATCAACGGCTCGCCGAACTTGTTTCCATAGTCCGACGCCCCATTACTGGCTTCGATTTCAATCGTAAGCGCATCCGCCAAATTGTCCGGGCATGGATATCTGTTTTCCCAAGGCAAATCATAGCCGGGAATATTCAGATTTCCCACACAATATCCGGCCGTGCCAGCAATAACAAATCCGCCTCGCCCTGTTCCTTGCACATCCCGGATCCTTCCGCCCGTACCGGTTTCCGCGCCAGGAAATGGAGCGACACCGGTCGGAAAGTTATGAGTCTCGGCCGTCATCAATGGATGATATTTCGCATCCACTAATTCGAATGCTGATGGCTCACCTGGATTTTCAGGGACAATCGTTTGGATCCAATGACCCTCAATAGCGCTTGAATTATCCGCAAAAGCTATAACTGAGCCTTTGGGATTGGCAATCAAAGTGGCCGTTACCAAGTCAAACAAGGTGTCCGGCATTTCTTCGCCATCAATAATTTGCTTCCCTTTGAAAAACCCGTGTCGGGAATGTTCGGAGTTGGCATTATTGAGATCCATGATTTCAACAATTGTCGGATTCCTTCCATAGCGACCGACAAAATAATTATAATACCTTTGTATGTCATCCCCATCCATCGAGATTCCCGGAATTTCAAGCAATGCGCGATGACCCTTTTCCATCATATCCACTTCATACACCGCTTCCGGCACAATACCTGTGTCAAAAGTGGTCAGTGGTTCCGGATAGTGGCATTCGGTCATCCGGTCATGATGTGCGGCGATAAAAACCTACGGCATCTTGATCATCCGACACCAGATAGCGCCGAGAACATTCAACGCGCGTAATCATTTCCAATCCAGTTGCCCGACAAATCGAAATCATGTTCGACGACCAAGCTGTCGCGACATTGAGCCGCGGACCAACTTCGATCATCCGTTCACTTCGGGAAAAAAGTTTTATTCTGGACGGTTTGCGAAATAAATTCATCCGCCAGAATTTTCCTCAATTGAAAAACTTCATTCTCCTTAAGGGACCGCTTTGATCCAACATTAAAACATACTTCATCCGCGCCTTTCACATGCCTTGCGCCAACTCGTCGATATAGCTGCATAACGTGTTCTTCCATGTCTTTCTCCTTCTGAGGGTTTAGATTGGCTTCGATTAATTCTTAGTTTACGCCTCTATATTTTTTATCTTATAAACCAATTGTAAAGGGACTACGCGCCTATTTTCATAGGTCATTTATTGTAGCAAATAAGGCCAAAAAAGCAAATAAAAAAAGGCTGTCGGAGAAATTCTCCAACAGCCTGGACAAAATTGAAATATACTTTTTTAAAACGCAATTTCAACGCACCTTCAGCTCATCCGCATCGTAAACGATGTCCAGCGGATCAATTATGACTTTACGGCTATTCCCAGATTCGACATAGCCTGCTTCGTCTGCGCCGTAGCCGAGAGAGTCCGCAATCTGCAAGATGCTCTGCACGTGTTTTTGCGGAGCAAAAAAAGCATAACCCACACCCATATTCAGATTTCCATAGGCTTCCCTATTGCTTACGCCTCCATGTTCTTGGATGAACTGGAAGAGTTCAGGAGCTATGGGCACGGTATCAATAACGTAATGAAAAATCTGCTGGGCTCGCATCAACTTACGCCATCCGTGGCCGGTAATATTGACCGCGTAATGGAGCATTGATGCACAAGCATTCACAAGTGGTGAATAGATTGTCGTCGGTTCCAGAAGAGCTTCTCCGTAGGTCACACCACTGGGGAGTTCCGTTAAATAACCTCTCGGAAGAATTTCCGCGATATCCCTGGTAAGAGTCAGTCCATTGGCGTGGATCCCGGAACTGTATACGAAAATAATGCTATCACCCTTCTGGATCCTAGAACCGAGCAACAGATTAGATTTGGGATTGATTACTCCCGTAGACGAGCCGGCGAACACTGCCGTATTTGGGAAAATGATGTCTCTGAGAGTCGGAGATTCTCCTCCGCCCCAAACGCACCCAGTGATATTACAAGCCGCCGCATGACCCATAGCGATATCATCATTCTTCCTCTCATCCGTGAACCACTTGGCATTTCCAGCCGCTACATGGAGCATACTCACAAAAGGAGCAGCCCCAACTGTCGAAAGATCGTTCACCTGCATGGCAAGATTGCACTGCATGATGCCGTCATGATATGTTCTTCCGGTCAATCCTTGCATCGCCCTCGCCAAGTGAGCCATCTCTTCTGCGACTATATTTTTAGTGCCAAGCCCTTCTTCTACAAATGCGAGCATGAACGGCCCGACATCAACCACGTACGCACTCTCTCCCCGGCTTTCCGCGATTTCCGTGAAACCATACTGGTCCAGATTAGCCGCTGTCGGCAAAGCTGCATCTAGCATGCGTCGCTTAAAAGGATCCATCGCAGCATAATCGACTCCAGTTCCCGCATAAGTCATACTGTCTTTCATCTTTTCTTCCATGACTTCTCCTTTTTCCGAAGAGATTGATTGAACTTCTTTTGATTACTAGTTTGTGTTGCTATGTTTTCCTAAATAAACCAATTGTAAAAGGACTGCTTGCCTATTTTCATAGGTCATTTATTGTAGCAAATAAGGCCGAAAAAGCAAATAAAAAAGGCTGCCAGAGGAATTCCTCTGACAGCCGAACAAAGTTCAAGCCATTGCGACTTACATTTTATCAGGCGGATATTTACTTCTCGCCTCTTTTTTCATTTCAAGAAGAATTCTTTCCTCTTCCTGATTCAAAGCAATTTTGGCCGGAGCTTGCGCCTCAAGCAGATTGAATCCGAAAAACATTTCTCGTCTTCCCTCGATCTGAACACGATGTTCAATCGGCAACAGCAGATCCTTGGCATTTTTCTCGGGCGTTCTCGAAAAATCCAAATCAACACTTTTCGCATAGACCACCACTCCGGCGTCATATTCAGGGTCGACAATCTGACAAAAAACTTGGATGGGAATTTTGCGCCCCACTTCCTCGCAAAAACGTATGTGCGTATAAACTCGGCGCACGCCATACATCCATTTACCGCCGGGACCAAGATGTTGATTAAGCCCTCGATAATTGCTTAGAACTTTCGCCGGCATTTTCGGCATAAATCCCAATTGATGGAAATAGTCCGGCTGACATTGATTCATGACCTCGAGAATTCTAAAGTCAAAATTCGAGCCGGATTCAACTACATGGATACAATCTTCCGAAAATCCAGCCTCTTTGACATTTTGTATTCCTTCTATGTCACTCGCGCTTGCAATCACTGCAACGGTCTCAGAAAGACCATACAGTTCCCCTCCAGGCTTCTCCTCTTCAATGACCCTGACACAAGTGGATGCTCCGCCGGAAATCAGATTTACATACTTCAGTGCTCTTTTAGAAGCCATGCTTTTCTCCTCATCTTTTGGGGTTTATAAAATAATAAAATACCGATGCCATGCCCAGCGCCTCTTAAAATCAAAGAACTTTCCTATAGAATCAGGTTTTTTATTGTAGCAAATATATGCTGCAAATAGCAAGTGAAAATAAAAAAACAGGCTGCCAGAGGAATTCCTCCAGCAACCTATCATAAAACAATCATTGATTGGGGTAATTACAGATTCACCACTTTTTGACTTTCCAGCCATTTGGAAATGGCTGTGTCGTAGACGGCGGTGAGGGCGTAAACTTTCTTCATCAACTCAAATCTTGTCCCCAAAGCCGTATTGCCATTCATTCGAATTTCTTTTACCACCTGCGGGTAGTCGGCAGGATCGACAATGACCGTCACATCGCGGAAATTTTTAGCCGCTGCCCGAAGCATGGTCGGTCCGCCAATGTCGATGTCTTCGATAGCGTCTTCCAAACTGCAGTTCGGAACGGCAATTGTCTTCTCGAATTGATAGAGATTGCACGCTATGAGGTCAATGGGTTTTATCCCGTTGGCAAAACATTGACTCCGATGATCCGGATTCCCTCTCTTAAAGAGAATGCCTCCATGCACTTTCGGATGCAGAGTCTTCACTCGGCCGTCGAGCATCTCCGGAAAGCCAGTGAATTCGGAGACGTCCTTGACTTCAAGTCCGGCTTCCCGCAATTTCTTTGCCGTTCCTCCCGTTGACAACAGCTCGATGCCGAGTTTCGCCAATTCGCCGGCGAAACCTTCGATCCCTTCCTTATCCGTGAGACTTATCAGCGCCCTTTCCATTCTGAACATCGTACGCTCCTCCCTTTTGTCCCTGACACAAAAGGATAATATTTTTTTAGCACAGTCAGGTGTGCTTTTGCGTTTTTACACGCTTTTTCAAAAAACAATAGTATGTAAGTGTAGGAAAAATTCTATATATTGTCAAACAAAATTTATTAAATTATCCATAAACTATGCGATTATTCCAAAAATTTTCCTTTATTATAAATTTTCCTTGCTATTAAGGAAAAATTGGTATAAATTCTAATAGTAAACAGTAGTAATATATATGAAAAACTACTTAAAAAAATATGAAGGACTACTTAAAAAAAATTGGTTTTATTTTGAAAGTATTATTCAGGGAAACTATAATGATTTCTCTGTATGTTTCTATCATGCTAGCTGTCCTGGGCGCGTCTTTTTTTCTCTATCTTATGACAAAAACTCCCCTAGGTACGACACTTTATACCCGACATATTCCACAAACAAGCATTATATATGATCGAACAGGAGAACATATCCTATATGAAGTGCATGGAGAAGAAAATAGAAAAATCCTCTCTCATGATGAAATTCCAGATTCTGTTCGCATTGCCACTGTGGCCACCGAAGATGATTCATTCTATAGCCACCATGGCATCGATATCATGGGAATTTTTAGGGCCCTCAAGGTCAATATCGAACAAAAAGGCATCCATCAAGGGGGATCAACCATTACCCAGCAACTAGCTAGAAACGTCTTTCTTAATAGAGACAGGACAATCAAAAGAAAAATTCTGGAAGCTGTATATGCCATAAAAATTGAAAGGAAATACACTAAGGATGAAATTCTTGACGCCTATCTCAACGAAGTCCCTTACGGATCCAACGCCTATGGCATTGAAGCAGCCGCGGAAACATATTTCGGAAAATCTGCCAAAGAACTCACTTTAGATGAATCCGCTCTCCTTGCTTCCATGACAAAAGCCACCTCCTATTATTCACCCTACGGGAATCATACAAAGGAGCTTGTTTCTAGACAGAAATGGGTTCTTGCAAGAACAGCTAGCTTAGGATTTGAAGATACGGAAAAAGTTGATCTAGCTTTAAAAGAAAATACTTTTGAAAAAATTGTTCCTTTCCAGCA
>DPJH01000040.1:0-10556 GCA_003543115.1 Candidatus Moraniibacteriota bacterium | reverse complement strand
TTGTTCTTGACGGACCGACCAATTTCGGACCGGATGGCGGAGGCAGAAATTATGTGCCTCGCAACTACTCCGGAAGATTCCATGGAGTTATTTCCATACGCCAAGCTCTCGCTATGTCTCTTAACGTTCCGGCTGTCAAAACTCTTCGCGAAGTCGGCATTGATGAAGCCATAGAAATGGCTCATCGCTTAGGCATCACAACTCTCAATGATCGCAATCGTTATGGGTTATCACTTGTGATTGGCGGCGGCGAAGTGACTCTTCTTGACGAAACTTCCGGCTTCTCTGTTTTTGCCAACGATGGCAAGAGAAATCCGGTTGATCCTATCTTAAAAATTGTAGATAAAGATAATAAGATAATACGAGAAAATAGCCCAAAAAATATGCCGGTTCTTGACCCGCAAATCGCTCGTAAAATTAATTCTATTCTTTCTGACAATAAATCTCGCACCCCTATATTCGGACCAAATAATAAGCTTTTTATTCCTGGGAGAACCGTAGCTGCAAAAACCGGAACGACTCAGGAGTTTCGAGATGCCTGGACAGTCGGTTTTACTCCCCACATTGCTGTTGGCGTATGGGCAGGCAATAATAATAATCGCTCTATGCGCCCTGGCGCTGACGGATCATTTGTAGCCGCTCCTATATGGAACAAATTTATGTCTCAAGTTCTTCCGCAATATCCTGACGATACCTTCCTGGCTTATGAAAAAAGTGACAGCAAGGCAGTGCCAAAAGTAGCCGCAAAGTCGCAATATAAAATTACCTATTATAGAAAAAGTAACAAGAAAAAAATTTCCGAAAAGAAAGCCAAATCAATGAAACCGGAAAAAGTTATCCAAAAAATTGAAGTGGTTTCTTCCGAACCTTTCAGTGCAGAGGGAAATTTTATCGATAAAAAACCTGTTTTTTGAATAAAAAAACTGCCTAGAGGCAGTTTTTTTATTTAAATTTATCCTATCAGACTCTTATAATTGTTAGCCCAATATTGGATCCTGGAAGCATACCAATCATATTGATAAGAAGTTGTTCCAGAAAGATACATCTTGGAAGCGTTTCTTTCAGCCCATACATTATGTTCGACTACGCCTGGAACATCAGCAACCTTAAGTGCCATTGCTAGCACTCCGTCACGCACATTCCAAGGATCAGGATTTTCTTTTCCAAGAATCTGTGCAAGCTCATCTTTATACTCCATCCAGGTATCCGGCATGAATTGCGGAATACCCATAGCTCCTCCGGTTCCGGCATAATCCGGATTGCAAGAAACTTTTAGCTTATCATCATCATATCCCAAGTCATTAGCAATATCTTGAATGATTTTTTTTCTTTTTTTAAAGGTTTGCCATGCCTGTTCGCTCAATAATCCATTCTTATAGGCATTCTCTGCTCCCTCTTTAACTTCTTGATATGTGCACTCCCCTGTATTTTTCCCCAAATCAGATTCTACTACAAGCATTCCCATTAAGAATTCTTTGCGCACTCCAGTAACTTGACTGGCAAATTCAGCTTGCCTTTCCACTTCTTTTACATCCGTAATCTCAGCGGGAACCTTTTTTTTCGATTTTTTTATTACTTCTTTCTGATTGTTTTTTGAATTATCAATTTGACCATATTCTCTTAGTTCTGTTTTGGTTATTTTTTCAACTAGATTTTTCAATACATGATCGGGGGTTTCAGCGCGCACGAGATTGATTGGTGCAAAAACTGAAATAATCATTAAAGAAATTAGGCTGGCTAGTTGGGTAAGTTTGTTCTGTCTACAAATACTTTTTAATTTAATTATTATTGAACATCCTCTCGACTTTGCTTCCATTTCAATTTCAATCGAAGCAAAAATAGGATTATTAAATTTTATATTCAGTTGTATTTTTACAATAAAAAAATCCCATTTCGGAACTATTTTTTTATAGTGCTATCCAGTATACTATTTTCTCAAAAACCGGTCAAGCTCTCAGTCAAGCAAAGTTTGTGTCATTCATATTTTTTTGCTTTAAATAAAGGATTGCTCAATTTAAAAATATTTTAGCAGCAATGAATAAGCTTTTATCCAAGGCTTTTATGGATAAATTTGCTGTTTTTATTTTTATTAAGCCTTTTTTCAGAATTTAAGTAATTATTATGTGTATTACTTAAGGATGGACTACTTCCATTCAACTTAATATTTCAAATGCTTAATAAAAAATTATGAAATATAAATCATTCAGCTTAAACTCAGATTTCTATAAAAGCTTGATAGATGATTTGTCGAAGGCGAAAAAAAATATTTATTTAGAAACCTACATATACAAAGACGATAAAATCGGAGGGAAAATAAAAGAAATCTTGACTAAAAAAGCCTCTCATGGAGTTACGGTAAAGCTTCTTATGGATGCCATCGGAAGCATACTGATTTCAGAGATTAATTTTACGCCGCTGATTCTAGCAGGAGGAGATGTGAATTTTTTCAGGCGAATGCTTCTTGTTCCTTTTCATCTAACCAAGCTTAATAATCGCAATCATCGAAAACTTGTTTTGATTGACAATAATATTTCTTACATCGGCTCAGCTAATATTGATTATGATACGTCTTCCTGGAGAGAATTCAATCTGCGCATCGATGATCCAAAAATAAATGGACTGCTTTCTTCAATGTTTATTGAACAATTCGTGATATCCAATACCTTAACAGTAAATAGAAAAAAATCCACTAAAATCCATAAAATAAATGGACTGACAATTCTTAGAAGCGTACCTTTTGCGAGAAATCCCATAAGAATTTCTTTTCTTGAGTTGATTGCCAAAGCCGAAGAAGAAATTGTCATAGAAAATCCTTACGCTATTCTGGATAAAAAAATATACAAGCATTTCCAAGGAGCCATAAAAAGAGGAGTTGTAATAAAAATTATCCTGCCCAAGCTTGTTGATGTTACTCTTGCAGGATATTTAAACAGGAAACTGATGAGGAAGGCTAAAAAAATAGGAGCGAATATCTATTTCTATCCTACCATGCTCCATTCGAAATTGATTTTAATAGACAACAAAGAATGGATGATAGGGTCAACTAATTTGGATTACCGCAGCATGTTTACCCAATTTGAAATAATGCTAAGCGGCAATAATCAAGAAATTAAAGAGCTAGTAAAAAAGCATATTGACAAAAGCATTAAAGAAGCTGAAGTTTATGATGAAAATATCAAAAAAATTCCCCTAAAAGAAAAGGTTATCGGCAACTTATTGTATCTCATAAGGTTTCTATTTTAAAAAAATAAATATACTATTTGTTAGCGGTTTTTGCCTATCTCTTCAACAATTTTATGATTTTAATTTGAATTCTTCTATCAATCCTACGCAGGTTCCGTGTTCGCCTGTTTTGAAAATCCCAATAGTATCAATCGTGAAATCTTCGATCTCCCATTGAATATCTGAAATGATTCTTTCTGTTTTTCCCTCATCTTTTAACCGAGTGATTGTTATGTGGGGCTTATATAGATTTAAGACATCCGGATGTCCATATTCCTGAATATTTTTCATCTTCTCTTCAGGGATTTGTTCATGAATTGCAGTTATATACTTCTCCCGCAAATGGCTTTTCCGTAAAGAATTAATCTCTTTGACAATAGTTTCATGAATGCTCCGCAACTCTGGAGAGTATTTTGCTCCCATGCCAATATAGCCGCAAATGGTTTCTATTTCGGTGGCAATGAATCGCAAAGGAGAAAAATTTTTAGACAATTTCTCCATATTTTCTAAAACTCTTTCAATGCTTGACACTGGATATTCCTGAGAATAGATGGTCATGTGAGGATAATAGTGGAAGCTGTCCAATACAAAAAATGTCTCTTCTTTTTGGCTTATTTCCAAACTCAACTTCGCCATCATTTGAGCGACTTCAATTGGAATTTTAAATGCAATATTTATTCTGCTAAATTCATTTTTCATGTTTTCTATTCTACCATCTATCATTGTGAAAATCCACAGCATGGAAAAAATAAAAACGGCGGTANNGCTTGCATACAGCCCTTTCCAAAGATTTCACAATCTTCATTGGAAGTCATTTTCACTGCCTCAATTCTTCGGGTTCTTCCTAGATTGGATCACCTCCTTGTTGCTCCTTAATAAATGACTGAGGTTCATGACTGGACTCGAACCCGCGATCCAGGCGTGGCAGGCCTGAGCTTTTAACCGACTAAGCTACAATCCCCTCAGCACAGACTCAAACTTCAACGAACTTTATATTATTTACAAGTGTAGAGCAATCTTTGGAATTTAGCAAATTTAAAAAAGGTGATTTTATTGAGCCCTTGATTTTTTAATTTTTCAGATCTATTCGGATTTTGTGCAGCACCATTCTTCCCACTTTCTGTAAATAAAAATGGTTCCAAAAATAGTCATCATTCCAAATAGCCAGCCTCCTAAAATATCGCTCATCCAATGCACGCCAAGATACATTCGAGATATTCCTATCATAAAAATTGTCACTGCAAGAACAGATGCAATTATGATTTTTTGCCATCGCTTTTGACAAAGATAAAGAAGAAAATATCCCAATATGCCATAGAAAATCATAGAAGTGGCAGCGTGTCCACTCGGAAAGGAATATCCACTATTGGAAATAAGCCCGAAAATTTCATCTGGACGCGCTCTTTGGATAAAAATTTTTAGCACTCGGTAAAGTATTCCTCCGCCTACATTGGCCAGAAAAAAAATCTGCATCATGCGCCATCTTCCAAATAATGCCAAAGTCGCAAGCACAAGTGTTCCCAGCGTAAAAGCTGTTTGCACGCTTCCAAGCTCGGTAAAGAACAAAAAGACCTTAGTCATCTGAATATTTCGAAAATCACCTATCAAGCGCATTATTTGCACATCCGCTTCCACCAAAAAACTATCAATCAAGATATTCAAAACCAGGACAAAAAACAGAGCCATAAAAAGCAATATCAGTTTGAGCAATTTTTTATCAATGTTTTTCATAGTCCCATTCTAGCAGAAAAAAAATTAAAGACAATAAAAAAGCTCTTCGTTAGAGCTTCCCCTTTTACTTTTACATGACAATCATCAGCTCATGATGCGCAGCAAGATCCTTCCGCACCATGGGATTCTTACCGCAGAAACAACCAGATAAAATATGCAATTTCGAAATGGTCCGGAAAGTATAAGAAAAAGCAACATTGCTTCATGAATCCTCTTTTCACGAAGCACTTCAGATATTTTTTTGCTCTTATGTTGAGGATTAAGAATGATTTGTGCAATTTCGCCGCCAAAAATCAAAGCCTGGTAGATTCCTTCTCCTGAAAAACCGGATGTCGCGCCAGCCGCATCCCCCGCCAAAAAGACATTTCCGAAATGATGGCCGCGATAATCACAATTGATCGGATGGGCTTCCATTGGAACATTTTCTATGGAAATTTTTTCTTTATCCAGCCACTTCATAAATTTTTTCTTGGATTTTTCAGCTGGCATTATTTTTGGAAAATATCCCGTACCGATGGATAAAGTTTTAGCATAGGGAAAAATCCAGGCATACCAAGCATGAAATAAGTTTGATTCAAATATGATTTCAATGTCGCTGAATTTTTTAGAAAGCGGCATGATATATTGATAAGCTACGCCCAATCTTTTTGTGGGAATGCCTAAAAATCTCCGCACAATCGAATTGGAACCGTCTGCTCCGACCAAAAAATCATATTGAATTTTTTGAGATTTTCCTATGATCACATGTTCTTTTGTGATTTTAGTCACCATTGTGCCTGAAGATACTGCAACATTTTTCATATCATGCAGCTTGCCCAGCTGCCATTGTCCCAAGTTTTTTCGATTGATAGTATAGAGAAAGATGCTGCCAAAATTTATTCTTGTTCGCATTCCGCCTTTTCGAAAAACAATGCCATCAAAAGTATTTTCAATAATATCCTCTGGCATGCCAATATTGTGAAGATAGGAAATCGCCTTTCGAGTCAGTCCGCCTGCGCAAATTTTTGGACCGATCATCTCGTTCTTTTCAATGATCAAGACGTTTTTTCCCGAAGCGCCAAGCACTTCTGCACACCGCAATCCTCCAGGTCCCGCACCCACTATAACCACATCATATTTATCTCTATATTCCATTTTGTAGTAAAAATTAGTTTATAAAAATAGCTCTTCACTATTTGGTTTTTTGAAGCTTGCTTCGGACAATCTTGAAAGCTGCTGGAAAAAATGAAGTAGCAATGATAGCAAGAATCACGGTGGAAAAGTTATTTTTTATAATAGGAATGTTTCCGAAGAAATATCCCGCGAAAATAAAAACAAATATCCAAGAAAACCCTCCTATAAAACTATAAAAAATAAAATTTTTATAATTCATTTTTCCGATTCCAGCTACAAATGGAGCAAAAGTTCTTATAATAGGCATAAATCTAGCTAAAAAAATAGTCTTACCTCCATGTTTTGCGTAGAAATCGTTAGTTTTATCGATGTATTTTTGATTTATTGGCACATATTTATTATCAACCATCTTTTGTCCGAAATAATATCCTATCCAATAATTGGTATTATCGCCCAAAAATGCGGCAGTCCAAAGCATAAGAGCCAGTATTATGACATTCATCGATCCATTGGCAGCAAACAATCCGGCTGCGAAAAGAAGAGAATCTCCCGGAAGAAAAGGAGTGAGTACCAGTCCTGTTTCAGCAAAAATAATTGCAAACAAAATTCCATAAGTCAAAGCGCCGTATTCATCGATTATTCTGCCGAGATGGACATCCGCATTAAGCACAAAATCAATCATGCTCAAGAATGCATTAAAAATGAAAGCTATTATTTCCATAAATTTTCCTAATAAAATAAAAAAGAGTCAAAAATGACCGGTTTTAATTAGTATTGCTTATGTTCTGCGCCGATTATGATAAAATAACGGTAAAAAATACTAACTTGAGTGTAGCATAAAAGGACATTCTTTTCAATTAACTTTCATTTGCGCAAAAAAGGCGCATCTTGAAGAGGCGGAATTAAATTTATAAGAGCAGTGACAATAGTGGCTGCGATTATCGAAGCTCCAATCGCCGAACCAACGCCAAAGACAATTCCTAAGAAAAAACGTCTGCTGAAAGAATTCATTTTTTCCATTTCTCCAGTAAGTTTTTCCATACTCAAAATTAGATTATCTTTTGCATTTTTCATAAATTTATTCAAAATACAGCTAATATTCATCCCTGCAATGCCGGCATCCTTTGCTCTTTTTTACCATCATTATCGCAATTAAGGCAGCTAAAGCTCCTGCGCCAGCTGCTATTAACAAAGATTTTTCAGGATTGCTGTGAACATATTTCTGAGTCCTTTCTCTTGCATAGTGAGCTTTAGATTTCATGCTGTCATACGCATTGCCAGTTTTTTCCTTGAGGCTACCAATGACATTCGAGGCTCTTTCGCTCATATCCTCATATTGATTTTCAATTCTATCTAAGGCATCCTCTACTCCTTCCAATACTAATTCTCTTATTTTTTCTCTATTTATGTTTTTCATATATTTAAAATTAAATTATTAATAAAAAATACTTTGATTATTATAAGTTTTATTTTTTAAGAATAAAACTTATAATAATCAAAACGATCCCGACCAATCCATATCCTAACCAATTTCCGGTTTTTAAATATTCACTTATAAAAATTGCCATTGCATTTAATACATAGAGTGCGCCAACAAGAAAAACAGCCAATAATATAACATTTTTTCTTATTCTTCTTTCCTGTCTCTCTATCAGGCTGCCAACTTTTTGCTCCAAAATTGCAATGCTTCCAGAAAAAAAATTAACTACAATCTCTTCAAAAAAATTGCTATCTTTCCTATATTTTTCTTCGCAGTTATCTCCTCTAAACATAATGTATAAATTATAAAAAATTTCTTATACTATATTATATGTTACAGTCTAAAATAATTATTATTTCCTTGGTATTCTCTATAAAGATATTTTTTTCACTAAGAATTTTTTTTTGAAATTTTTGTATTATAAATCAAATGACATTTAATAATTAACAAAATAAATTTATGCCAAGGAAATATAGTCCCAAGGCGCAAGAAGAAGTGAAGAAAGCTATGAAAGAATATAAAAAAGGAAAATTGACTATAGGAAAAAGCAAAAAGAAAGTGGAAAAAAGAGAGCAAGCTGTAGCTATAGGATTAGATCAGACCAGAAGAAAAGGAGGCAAGGTTCCTAAAAGCAAAAAACAATCCAAGGGAAAATAAAAAATACTTGATAGCTGCTTATCATCAAGTATTTTTTAGAATTCTATTATTTTTTATCATCTGTTCTGATGTCTCTTCCGACTCTATCAATTAAATTTTCCAGTTTTTGCAGTCCCTGAGCAGTATTGGTGCGCACGTCTCTTTCGACCAGCTCCAATTCCCTGTCTATTTCACTAGCTTCTTGTTTCAAATCAGCACTTGTATTTCTATAAGATTCTTGAATATTTCTTCTTGTATTAGCCACTTGATTTACAACCCCTTCTCCGGCCTGAGCTCCCTCAATTTTTCCTCGAAGAGCAATGAGCTCTGCCCTAGCCTCAGTTTTAATAGCAATCTTTTCTGCTTCATTTTTGTATTCTTCTGTTTTCTGCGTTAAAATTTTATCCAAATCTGAACCAGATCTGTTAAAAGCGGCAATCGCCAAAAAAATTGCTATCAACGCCAAAAGGAGAGCTATCCAAGCTACTATCCCTGATGCAACGAATAGAGATTGTTTTTTTCCGGTGTCCATAATTTTAATTACTGATTTATAAAAAATTAATAATTTTAAGCTCTTATTGAAAAATTCCAATAATCTAAATCTTGCTTTAATTATTACACCTAAATATGGAAAAAATTCCAGTAAAAATGAAAAAATCCGATTGAATATATTTTTTACGTAATTGTATTAGTTGGTATAATAAAATGAAAGGGGGTGGAATTTATGGATAACAATAAGAAAAGAGGCATGGGAAGCGCTGATCAAGCGACTAGAGAAAGAGTTGCGAGAGAAGGGGGGAAAACTGTCAGCCAAGACAGAGAACATATGTCTGAAATCGGAAGAAAAGGAGGACAGACCGCCAATCAAGACAGAGAACACATGTCAGAGATTGGAAAAAAAGGAGGTCAATCATCCCATTCTGGAGGAAGGGCTCCAAATCAATAGAATTACTATTGAGCCTATAATTTAAGACGGGTGCTTAAGACCCGTTTTGAATTTGGATTTATAAAAATTTATACATATTCTTGCTGCAAATTCATTTAATTTTTGGCATATTGTAATAAGGATTATTCGATTTAAAAAAGCTATAAATAAATCTGTATCATAATGAATTCAAAGAAATAAAGCGTGTTTAAATATGTAATATTAGATGTAATTATTAATTCTTAAAATGTATGGCTACTAAAAATAAGCGTGGATTTGCTTCAATGGATCCCGCTAAACAACGTAAAATAGCCAGAAAAGGTGGGAAGACCGTTTCTCAAGATCGAGAGCACATGGCAAAGATTGGGAGAAAGGGCGGAAAGGCCGTTTCTCAAAATCGTCAACATATGGCAAAGATTGGGAGAAAGGGCGGAAAAAAATAATCTAAGACAAATTATTTTTATTATAAAGAATATGTTGTTGCATGTCTCAAAGAAGATCCCCAAGTTTGATCTTGGGGTTTTCTGTATTTTAAGTTTTTTTATAAGGCCTTGATCGCTTTTCGTTTTTCTTCAGAATTGGGAATAGTTTTTGACATCAGTTTCCAAAATTCAGCACCATGGTTGAATTCCTTCAAATGGCAGAGTTCATGAACGATAATATAATCCTGCAACTCTTCCGGCAAGAAAAATAAGCGGTAGCTAAAATTGAGATTTCCATCCTCAGAGCAGCTTCCCCAACGCGATATGGGATTTCGGATTCTGATTTTTTTCCAAGAGAAATTATAAAACTGATTGAAATAGGCTAATTTTTTATTCACTATTTCTCTAGCTTTTTCCTTATATGCTATGTAATCAGCCCTGTTCGGTTCTGCAATACATGACTTATTTTTTTGAAAATATGATATTCTATCCAAAATCCACTTGTATTTTTCTTCAACAAATTGATATGCTGATTTTTCAGAAGAACACCAAGGCAGCGTGACTGTGACACTCAAGTCGCGCCTGACGCAAAGTCGAATATTGCTAGCTCTTCTGCTCTTGCGTAAATTATATTTTATTTTATTTTTGTTAACCAATAATTGCTTCTCCATATATTAGAAAATTGAAATTCTGCAATAATTACTTATAAAAAAACATCCCGACCAAATAGCCGACAATAGATATTTTTTCAATTATGCCTCCTATTTTACAGGAAAGAGACAAGGGTGTCAATTTTCTTCCGGCATCACTTTTTGAAAATCTGCTAAAAAATAAATTTGGCTCATAGAAGCCTTTTTATATCCAAAAAATTGAAATAAAAATCATAACGATTGCTATAATAATTTTTGCATTATTTTTTATCCTCCAAAAAACAGATTCATACATTGTCTATCGCTCTTTTTAGCTTTTCCTCTATCTTTTTTGCGATTTCCATCAGTATTTTATTCTCGACCACACTCATAGCTGC
>DPJH01000011.1 GCA_003543115.1 Candidatus Moraniibacteriota bacterium | reverse complement strand
TCGGGAATCCTCACTATCAAGGTGGTGGATCAAGAGGCAATGACAATTGGAGAAGACAGTATTTTAGCAGAAAAAGACGTAAAGTTTATCCAAACAAAGGCTGTCACTACCGGAAGCAAGATTTACGTAACTCCGATCGGTTCTACTGACAATCAAGTTATTTATGTGGGAGAAATTGATTTGGTTGGAAAAGTTGAAAATGATGGGTTAAAAGGCTTTGAAGTAAGAATTGACAGGTTGGAAGGAATTGAAGATCCTAAGGAAATACGTTTTAATTGGTGGATAGTGGAAACCGACTAGCTTCTGATTCATGGCTTTAAATCTTTTATATAAGGGCTTTATTTTTTTCAGTTTTTAAGTTAGGATAAGAATATGAAAAGAAAACTAGAAAAAATAATAGAAGAAACTGCAAAAAATCTGTTTGAAATAGAAACAGGAAAATTTTTGGTGGATTATCCAAAAGATGAGAAATTCGGGGATTATGCAACGAATATCGCCCTTGTTTTAGCCAAAAAATTAGGTAAAAGTCCTATGGAAGTGGCTGGAATTTTCAAGAAAGAATTGGACTTGGAAGCCTGTGAAGCCAAATCCTTCGTGGGAAAAATTGAAGTGGCTCAGCCGGGATATATCAATTTTTATCTGTCAGAGAAATATTTGCAGAGCAAGATAGACGAAATTCTTGAAAAAAAGAATCATTTTGGCGACGGAGAAAAAAAGACGGAAAAAATTAACAATGAGTTTATTTCAGCTAATCCTACCGGACCACTGCATCTTGGCAATGGACGAGGGGGTTTTTGTGGCGATTCATTATCAAGGGTTCTGCGGAAATCGGGATTTGATGTTTTAAGCGAATATTATGTAAATGATGCCGGAGAGCAAGTGGTAAAATTGGGACATAGTATTTTAAAAGACAATGAGGCAGTTTATGCCGGAGATTATATAGATAAGTTAAATAAAAGATTGCCAGCAATAGAAGTAACAGCAAGACAATTAGTTGAAAAACTTGGTTTGAATTTTGAAGACAAGGCGGTATATGTAAATTATATTGGATTTGTTGCCGCTCAATTAGTTCTAAAAGAAATTATAGAAATTACAGTTAAAGACAAAATGAAGATTTCTGAAATGAATTATAAATCAGAAAGAGAATTATATTCTCCAGATGAAGAAAANNGGCCAAAAAACTTATTTTGCCTCTGACTGTGGATATATTTTAAATAAAATTGAAAGAGGTTTTAATAAGATGATTGAAACTTGGGGAGCTGATCATCATGGTTATATCAATCGATTTAAGGCAGCTGCTGAGGCTTTAGGATTCTCCAGGGAAAACTTAAAATTTATTATTGTTCAGTTAGTGCGTTTAGTAAAAGATGGCAAGGAAGTCCGTATGAGCAAGCGAGCAGGAAATGTAGTGGAAATTGATGATTTGATTGAAAAAGTCGGACATGACGTGGCAAGATTTTTCTTTCTTATGTATTCTCCCGATACTCACATGAATTTTGATTTGGGACTAGCTGAAGAGAGATCGCAAAAAAACCCCGTCTTTTATGTGCAATATGCGCACGCCAGAATTTGTAGTATATTGCGCAAAGCCGAAGAGGTTATTCAGCTACCGACAGCTGGCACGGATATAGGAGCTTTGGACTTGCTGGTTCACGAAAAAGAATTGAGCCTTATGAAGGAGCTGAATAAATTTCCGGAACTTGTCTGTGAAATTGGCGAGACCTATGAAGTGCATAAATTGCCTTATTATGCGATCAAACTGGCTGACAAATTCCACTCATTCTACAATGCTTGCAAAGTAATCGATGAGGAAAATTTGGAGTTGACAAAATCCAGAATTAGGCTTATAACTGCAGTACAAATAGTTNNGAACAATTCTTAATCCCGAAAAAGGCGAAGCTATCGGAGTAGGCCACTATACCTACCAATTGATCAGGCACTTATTAGAAATTGATAAGGAAAACGAATATGTTTTGTTTTTTGATCATCGGGTGCGAGAAAAGGATGTGGCGAAATTTTCCCAACCGAATGTGAAAATAAAATTTTATCCATTCTCAGATTATAAAAAATTTTTGCCGGGCGCTTATAGCGAAATTCTTGGTTCGGCCACTTTGACTGGAGAGAAGCTAGACGTTGTTCATACGACTTCTCCGATGAGCCGGATACCGGTCAGTTACCGCGGAAGAACCATTGTGACAGTGCATGATCTGGCGGTCTATAAATTGCCCAATCTTTTTCCTAATGGACACAAAACGAAAGCCAAGGCTATGCTTTCCTTGATGATTTCTAAGGCGGACAAAGTTATTGCAGTCTCAGGCTCTACCAAAAAAGACATTGAAGATATTTTTTCCTGTCCAGATGGAAAAACCCAAATTATCTATAGCGGTTTTGATAAGCGTTTTTCGGTGCAATCAAGCGTAGCGAGAGATAGAGTCTTGGAAAAATATGGTATCGGAAAAAATAAATATATTTTATTTCTGGGAACCTTGGAGGCTATCAAAAATATAGGAAGACTTTTCAAGGCGTTCAAGCTTTTCAGGGAAAATTGTGAAAAAAATGGAAAAGATTGCGAATATAAATTAGTGATGGCCGGTAAAGACGGTTGGATGGCTAGCCGCTATCGAAAAATGGCCAGTGATTTGGGAATTTCCGACCATGTTATTTTTACGGGATATGTGGTGGGCGACGACATGGTGCCTCTTTTTTCTCAAGCAGATTTTTTCGTAATGCCATCATTGTATGAAGGATTTGGAACGACCGTGCTGGAAGCTTTTGCTACGGGTACGCCGGCAATCGTTTCTAATGTTTCATCCATTCCTGAGATAGCCGGACAGGCCGCTAGATTGGTTGATCCGGTCAATGTGGAAGAAATAGCCATCAGTATGATCGAACTGGCTGGCAATGAAAAAATCAAGCAGGATTTGAGAGAAAAAGGGAGAAAACAAGTGGAAAAATTCAATTGGGAGAAATGTGCCAGAGAAACTTTGGAAGTTTATCGCAGCGCTTGCAAGAAAAAATAGACAAAAATGTTTTTAGCTTGAATCAATGGGATTATTCTTTCGGTTTACAAAAGTTTGAAATAAAATTATAATCAATATTATAGAAGAAAAGCTTTGATGGAGTCATCACTCCGGAGCTGCAAGAAGAAATGTTCGGCGAAGTATGTGGTAGGCAATCCGCCTACGCTGAAGCTTCGGCGAGACAAAGTAGACCTTGCCGGGCAAGCCCGTAAGCGCTGTTTTGAGGGTTTATAGTTGGCAGTTTGTAGAGTTTCTATGAACTAAAAACCTGCCTACCGGCAGGCAGGCTACAAACTATAAACTGAATTAAGGTGGTACCACGCTTTGTTCACAGTCCCGCTTAGCGGGACGTGACAGATCGTCCTTATGCATTCTGTTTGCATAGGGATTTTTTGTTTTTGTATGCAAGATTTAATAATTCAATTACATAAAAAGTATGACTGATTACACAATTTTATCCAAATTTAGGAACAAAAAGAATGTTGATTTTCTCGTGCAGGAATTGAGAAAGAGAGGAAAAACTTGTTATAATTTTGCTGACAATGCGCCTGACCCAAACAATCCCAATGGAGACCCAGAAGACCAGATGAAAGCGCTTGAATCAGTGAAAGATTTTTATAATGACGATCACCACAAATATTTATTCCGAAGTGATCTGGATGGCCTGAAAAATGCTGAAACAGCCATTATGCTTCTGCCAGCTGGAAATGCTGTACATATTGAAGCGGGAATAGCCTATGGATTAGGGAAAAAATTGATTCTCATCGGAGAAGCTGAAAAGCCAGAAACGCTATATCAGATATTCAAAGAACGCTATAGGACAATGGAAGAATTTTTAGAAACAATCTGTTTTGAATAATAATTTTTTTTGAAGATAATTTTATGAGTAATTTTAAAAAAGTAGATTTAAGGAAAAAATATTCAGAGATGGAAAAAGAAGTGATTGGTTTTTGGAGAGAAGACAAAACTTTCGAAAAATCAGTTGAGCAAAGAGACAAAAAAGATGCTTACGTTTTTTATGATGGACCTCCATTTATTACAGGAGTGCCTCATTATGGAACATTGCTTTCCTCAATTGTTAAAGACGTAGTGCCAAGATATTGGACTATGAAGGGAAAACATGTGGAAAGGCGCTGGGGTTGGGATTGTCACGGGCTGCCTGCTGAAAATTTAGTGGAAAAAAAGCTTGGCATAAAGGATAAAAGAGATGTTCCGAAAATTGGACTAGAAAAATATATTCAGACTTGTCATGAGGAGATGGTGCAGGGCGGAAGCGTTTGGGAAGATACGATAGAGAGAATCGGGCGTTGGGTAGAATTCAAAAATGCTTACAAAACCATGGATAAGGAATACATGGAAAGTGTTTGGTGGGCTTTTAAAACTCTGCATGAAAAAGGAAAAATTTATGAAGGAGAAAAAGTTTTGATGTATTGCACGCGTTGCGCCACTCCGATTTCCAAAGCGGAAGTAGCAATGGATAATAGTTACAAAGTAGTGACCGATCCTTCAGTTTTTGTAAAATTTCATCTAAAAGCTAATCAAGAATGGGCAGGAGGAAAATATAAAACAAAAAATGCTGTTTATGTAATAGCTTGGACTACCACTCCGTGGACGCTTTCGGCCAATGTAGCTTTGGCTGTAGGAAAAGATATTAATTATACGGCTCTTAGAATTAATGGAGTAAAAGAGTTGCTTATTGTTGCTAGCGATAAAATTAAAGATGTTTTTAAAGATAGTGAGATAGAAATAGTTCATGATGATGTAAAAGGCGTTGATTTGATAGGGTTAGAATATGATGCACTCTTTGAAAATCATGGAGAAAATGCTCACCGAGTTATTGGAGCTGATTTTGTGACCACCGAAGACGGAACAGGAATTGTGCATATTGCTCCAGCTTTTGGAGAAGATGACTATTCTTTGGCAAAAAAAGAAAATTTGCCGGTAGTGCATACAGTAGATGAGAATGGAAATTATATTAATGGTAGGTGGGGAGGAAGAAATGTTTGGGAAATAAACAAGGAGATCGCTAAGACATTAAAAGAAGAAGGCACGGTATTGCATATTGATTACGTTCAGCATGACTATCCGCATTGTCATAGGTGCGGTACGAAATTGATGTATCGAGCGCATCCGAGCTGGTTTATGGATATTGATGGGCAAAGGTCTGAGATGTTGGAACAAAATAAGAATATTAATTGGTTTCCATCTCATTTCAAAGAAAAGCGCTTCAAAAACACAGTAGAAACTGCGCCGGATTGGAATTTGAGCCGGGATCGTTTTTGGGCAACTCCGATTCCTGTTTGGCGAGGCAAAAAAGATGACGGTACGGTTGTCGAAAAGGTGATTGGAAGTTACGCGGAATTGAAAGAGCTTTCAGGTCAGGAGCTTGATGACTATCATTTGCCTTATGTAGACCGAATTGAATTTGAATTGGACGGCGTAAAAATGAAAAGAATTGAAAAAGTGATGGATTGTTGGTTTGAGTCCGGTTCCATGCCTTTTGCTCAATTTCATTATCCTTTTGAAAACAAGGAAAAATTTGAGGAAAATTTCCCAGGAGATTTTATTTCTGAATATGTGGGTCAGGTCAGAGCCTGGTTCTATTATTTGCATGCCATTTCAGTGGGAATTTTTGGAAAAGAGGCTTTTGAAAATGTGATTGTGACAGGAACAATTGCAGGATCGGATGGAAAGAAAATGAGCAAATCATTGGGTAACTATACGGATCCAAATGTTTTACTGGATAAATATAGCGCTGATGCCTTGAGATATTTGTTGGTTAGCTCGCCACTTCTCAATGGCGATGATTTCGCTTTGATTGATAAGGATGTTTCTGATATTCAAAGGAAATTAGGCACCCTTTGGAATAGTTATGGGTTCTTTGTTATGTATGCCAATGTAGATAAATGGTCTGCCAATAAACCTACAAACATACAAGCTGTAAACTTATTAGACAGATGGATTATTTCAAAACTGCATAAACTGATTAAGACTGTAGATGAAAATATGCAAACTTATGACTTACCAAACGCTACAAAACCGATGATGGATTTTATTGATAATCTTTCCAATTGGTATATCCGTCGCAGCCGAAAGAGGTTTTGGAAATCTGAAAATGATGGAGATAAGAATGAATCTTACCAGACTTTGTATTATGTGCTTGTAGAATTATCCAAAGTGATGGCTCCATTTACGCCGTTTATTGCTGAGGAAATTTACAAAAACATGACTG
>DPJH01000013.1 GCA_003543115.1 Candidatus Moraniibacteriota bacterium | reverse complement strand
AAGAGTAGAATTTCTGAAGTAGATTAACTTATTTCTGCTGGATAAAGGCAGTTTTTTTAGTTCTAAATTTAACTTATAAATAAACATTATTGTCCTAATGATTAGGATGGAGAAAATATTATGGAAATTAGAAATATTGCAATTATAGCTCATGTAGATCATGGCAAAACAACCTTGACCGATGCCATATTGCGCCAAACCGGAATGGTGACTGACGAATCGGTCAGTATGGATTCCAACACTTTGGAAAAAGAAAGAGGTATCACAATTTATGCTAAGAACACTTCAATCTTCTATAAAGAGACCAAAATAAACATCGTAGACACGCCGGGACATGCTGATTTCGGATCTGAAGTAGAACGGGTCCTTCGTTCCATAGACAGTGTGGTTTTAGTGGTGGATGCTCAAGAAGGTCCAATGCCGCAGACCAGATTTGTTTTGAAAAAATCTTTGGAATTGGGGCTGAAACCTATCGTGGTAATCAACAAGATAGATAAGCCGGCTGCTCAACCTGACATAGTCCAAGAAGAAGTTTTTGAACTGTTCTTGGATTTGGGAGCGAATGACGACCAATTGGACTTTCCGGTAGTTTATGCTATCGGAAGAGAAGGGATCGCCAAACTGCATATGGAAGATGAAGGACATGACCTGACCCCGCTTTTGGAAACAATTATTGCCAAGGTCAAGCCTGCCAACAAAGACGAAGAAGCTCCTCTTCGCATGCAGGCATTCAATCTGGGTTATGATAATTTTTTGGGAAGAATGGCAGTAGCTCGCATTTACGAAGGAAAAATCAAAGATGGTCAAATGGTAGTAGCCAAAAAGCCTACCGGAGAATCAAGAATAGGCAGAATCACCAAATTGTATACTTTTAACGGAACTGAAAGGAAAGAAGTGAAAGAGGCAACAGCCGGAGACATTGTTATGATTGCAGGACTGGCTGATATTTTTATCGGTGAAACGATATGCGAAAACGAAACCCAGGAAGCGCTGGATGCCATTCATATTGATGAGCCGACAATTTCCTTGAATTTTTTGGTCAATGATTCTCCTTTTGCCGGACGCGAAGGAAAGTTTGTGACCAATAAGCAGATTAGAGAGAGATTGGAAAAAGAATTGGAAATTAATGTGGGACTCCATATTGATTTTGAAGGCGATCATTATAAGGTTTATGGTCGTGGAGAACTGCATATTGCCATTTTGCTTGAAAATATGAGAAGGGAGGGCTATGAAATGCAGGTTTCCCAGCCACAGGTTATCATCAAGGAAGAGAACGGAGAAAAAGTGGAACCCTATGAGGAAGTGACCATTGATGTTCCTGACGCTTTTTCCGGTACGATTATTGAGAAGATGGGAAGACGAAAGTCTATCATGACAAATATGAAACAGGTAAACGGTCAAAGTCGCTTAGTCTTTGAGGGTCCAACACGAGGCCTTTTGGGTTATCGCGGAGAATTCGTGATTGACACCAAGGGAGAAGGAATAATGTCATCTCGAGTGATCGGATTTAAGTCTTATGCAGGAGACATTCAGAAAAGATCGGCTGGAGCGATGGTTTCAATGGCAAGCGGAAAAGCGCTAGGATTTTCTTTGGCTAATTTACAAGACAGAGGAGTTTTATATATTGCGCCGGCAGTTGAAGTTTATGAGGGAATGGTAATTGGAGATACTGCCAAGGGATTGGATATGGCGGTCAACCCGACAAAAGGAAAACAACTTTCCAATATGCGTTCTTCAGGAGCGGATGATGCTCTGCAATTGGTGCCGCCGAAACCGATTACTATTGAAATAGGATTAGAAATCATTGCGGCGGACGAATATCTGGAGGTGACCCCTAAGAGTGTGAGACTGCGAAAGAAATATCTGACTGAGGTGGAAAGAAGAAGGCATTCCAGATAGGGATAGGAACTTAGAAGAATAAAAAACATCCGCTTAGAACGGATGTTTTTTATTTTTTTAGAAATAGCGGGTTTCTTAATCAAGAATTTGAAATGATTTTAATCATTTCAAATTCTTTTTTTATTTCTGGATGGCATATTATTTCAGTAGTACCATTTTTCTTTTGGGAGAGGAAATTATCCATTTTCTTGATCCAATCCAGGCTGACTAGATAATCCGATGATTCAAGGTTGGAAGAAGCAAAAACTTTCTTATTTTTTTTATGCAGCCAAGCAAGGATGCGATAGGTGGCGGTGTTTGATTCAATAAATGATTCCTTGCCAAAACGAATGTGGGAAATATCATTTTTTTGAGCCAATTTTGTTATAACCTTAAAATAGGGAGGAAAATAATGAATATGTTGATGCGAATTGAGGCCGTCGGGATATTTTCCTATAAGGGAATGGAATTTTTCTATTTGCTTTTCCCAGTGAGTGCTGACAGATTTTGGACGCATACGCTTAGAAAGGAGCCCCACAGAAAAAAGAGTCCCCCGCAGCAAAATGCCCTCTCCGGCTCTTTTTCCATTCTTCCTTTCAATATCCAAATGGAGATCTATCTTGACCTCGCTTTCAACGAGTTTTTTAAGTTCTTTGGGCGTAAAAACACCATTTATCATGATGGAAACCCGGTCGATGCTTTTGTTTTTCAATAGTGTCAGGATATTTTTATTTGCCAGGGGGCTGATGCCGAAGTCATCAACAGATAGGATGAATTTTTTTCTGTTCTTATTCATAACGTAATCTATTACTTATAAATATAATTCTATCACAGCAAAAACAACAAAACAAATAAACGCATGGAAATATATATGAGAGACAAGCAATAAATTGGCATCCAATTAAAATTTGAATTTTGCGTCGAAGCATTTGACAGGCGATAATACATGATGTAGTATACCTAGGGGGTGGGTATATATTAATTTAAATTACAAGACAAATCTATGGAAAGCAAAGAAATTATCACAGCATTAAGAAAAGCTAATACGCATCTTGCTAATGTTATGAAGATGGTGGAAGAGGGAAAGTATTGCATTGATATCCTCCAGCAAAACTTGGCGGTTATCGGACTTTTAAAATCGGCTAATGGCAAACTTATGGAAAGACATTTAAACAGCTGTTTTGTTCGTGTCATGCAAGGTACGGACGAAAAGAAAAAAGAAGAGATGATTAATGAAATACTTGCCATCAATAGACTTAGCAAGTAATTTGAAAATTTATAGGAAATATTGGATAGCTCTTGACAAAAAACGGCAAATAGATTAGACTGATACATTAAAATTTAATAATTTTCAAATATATTTGTTGTAAAGCAAATGTATGCTGAATGTAAGTAAAATGTCTATTCTAAGCCAAATTATGACAAAAAGCTTTAAGATAAAAGCTGTTATTGCGATAGTAATAACAGCCACTCTTATTGTTCCTGGTTTTGTCTTATCCAGCCATAAAACGAAAATTTATGTAAATGATGACGCAACCGGAACTCAGGACGGTTCTATCAATCATCCCTACAGAACTATAAAACAGGCTATGGAGGCAGCATCCAAAAATTCGGAAATCCATGTTTCCAAAGGAACATATGAGGAAAATGTCGATATTAAAAAGGGAGTGGATATTTTTGGAGAAAGCAAATCGGGAGTTGTAATCAAAGCTGATGATAAGGGAGAGGCGGTTGTGAAAATGTCTGATGATACGACTTTGGACAAGGTGACAGTGGAGAAGGGGCGTTACGGCGTTCGCGTAAAAGACGGAGCTAAAGTTTCCATTTCTCAATGTATTATAAAAGAAAATAGCAAGAATGGAATTTTTATTGAAAAAGATAGTGTGAAAAAATCAAGGATGGTATCAATTTCTGAAAGCGAAATCAAAGATAATGACGGAACGGGAATTTATTCTGAAAGAAGAAAGCTTTCTATCACAGACAATGAAATTAGAGATAATGATGGAGATGGAATTGATATCGAAGACGGTAGTTCTGCTTGGATAGCTGACAACAGCATCAGCAGCAATGATAAAAGCGGAATGAAGCTTAGAATTGACGGATCTGAGATTTGGACCAAAAGCAACTCCATCAAGGATAATGATAGGGAAGGCATAGAGATTTCCTACAAAGGAAGCGCTGGAAGAATAAACATCGCTAAAACAAAAATCATGAATAATAAAAAGTTCGGAATAGCCAAAGTGCAAAGATTTGTCGGAAACTATCCTTCATCCGCATGGAACAAATATTTGACTTTTGATACGAGGAACTCTATTGCAGGAAACGGATCAGGAAATATTTCACCTGTCATTATTGTAAAATAATAAAGAAGAACAGAATAATTTTTAAAAGGCCTATGTTTTAAAAGGCCTTTTAATTTATCCGGCAGAATGCTATAATCAAAGAAATTAAAATTAACATTAATCTTATGGAGCTGAAAAACTATAATGTATATTTTTTCTTCGCTGTCCTTATGGGGATAAGTTTTTTGGTCTTCTTCATTCTTAAGCCTTTTCTCATACCTTTCATGATGGCCATAATCCTAGTTCACTTATTCGGACCGGCATATCGCATGTTTTTGAAAATTACTGGAAAAAGCGAGGGAATAAGTTCTGCGTTGACTTGTCTTTGCATCGCGCTTCTCATTCTTATTCCAGTGATAATAGTTTCAGTTTTGGTCATAAATGAAGTGCAGAGCATCATTCTTTATTTTTCTAAAGATGTGAATGCCGGCAAGGTTTTTGTGGAAAGCATCAATAAGATGCTGACTTTTTTCCCAGTATCAGACAAAGTTGATATCGGTAAGATTGTTAATGAGCAGTCAATCATAAATGTGGCTAAGAGCGTTTCTCAAAATGCTTTGACTCTGTTTCAGGGGGCTTATAAGGGATTCTCCCATCTGATGTTCGTGATTTTTGTCATGTTCTTTTCCTTGTTTTATCTGTTTATTGACGGCGAAAAGCTGATGAAAAGGATCATGCAGCTTACTCCTCTTCGAAATAGCTACGAGGATATTCTGATTAAGAAATTTAATTCTATTTCCAGAGCTACTTTAAAAGGAACGACTTTAGTGGCTATTATTCAGGGCGCTATGGGAGGAGTGCTGTTTTGGGCTACCGGCGTTTCTTCTCCTGTCTTTTTCGGAATACTTATGACCTTGGCTTCTGTCATACCTTCAGTAGGTTCAGCGCTTATTTGGCTTCCGGTGGGAATTTTTATGATTGTTCTGGGAAAAGTAACTATGGGTATAATTATTCTTTTAGTCGGAGCTTTCGTTATAAGCAGCATTGATAATATCATAAAACCAAAACTAGTAGGAAAGGACACTCAGATCCATCCGCTTTTGGTTTTGTTTTCAACTTTAGGAGGAATTTCACTTTTCGGCATCGTCGGTTTCATTATCGGGCCGATAATAATTTCTTTGTTCATGGCATTGTGGGAAATATATGCGCTTGAATTTAAACAACAGCTCAAGCAGTTTAATAAATGAAAGAAATTATAGATTATTATCAGCATATACCTTTGAATATTGAACCGATAGCTTTTACTATCGGTTCTTTTTCTGTGGGGTGGTACTCACTGATGTATATTGCAGCTATCGGAGCTGTTTATCGGATTTTGTCATATCGAATAAAAAAAGATATATCGCCAGAGAATAGAATTCATTTGCAAGCGAAAAATATAGGCAACAATAAATTCTCTAAAAAAGAAATCAAGAGATTGATGGGGGATTTTTTGTTGATTTCTTTTACGGGAGCGCTTCTAGGAGGAAGATTAGGCTATGTGTTGCTTTATAATCCTTTCTATTATTTGGAGCATCCTTTAGAGATAATTTCTCCGTATGACTTTGCGACAGGCGAATTTATAGGAATTTATGGCATGAGTTATCATGGAGGGCTTGTGGGAGCTGTTATTGCAGCCTATTTTTTTGCCAGAAAACATAAGTTAAATTTTCGGGCATGGGCTGATTTCATTGTTCCGGCAGTCCCGGCTGGCTATTTTTTTGGCAGAATCGGCAATTTTCTTAATTTGGAACTGTATGGAAGAGCGACCGATAGTTGGATAGGGATGTATTTCCCCGTAGCCGCATCTTTCGAATATTCTTTGCGTTTTCCATCACAGCTCATAGAGGCTTTTTTAGAAGGAATAATTCTTTTTATAATCTTGTGGAGCATCAGAAACAACAAGAAATATGAAGGTCATCTTCTTTCTTTCTATATTGTTGGATACGGCGTGGCTAGATTTTTGGGAGAATTTTTCCGTGAACCGGATGAGCACATCGGGTTTATCTTTTCTTTTATTACATTAGGGCAGATTTTTAGCATATTAATGATTTTGGCAGGGATTGGACTTTGTTATTTCCAAAAAAAGAGAAAAATAGTATAATAGAAAATGTAAATAATAAAAAATTATATCATGGATAAAAAAAATATAGCGGTTTTAGGCTTATTGTTTGTCCTGGCTGCGGGATTGCTTTTTTGGAATTTCTCGAAAGAAAAAAATATTTCGCAAACGCCTGTAAATAGCGACATTATTCTTTTTTATGGAGAAGAGTGTCCGCATTGTAAGGATTTAGAAGAATTTATTAAGAAAAACAACATAGCTGAAAAAGTAAAATTTAATTATCTTGAAGTATGGCACAATAAATCCAACAGCGGAATTATGATGGAGAAAGCTCAAGAATGCGGTTTTGCCAAAGACCAACTGGGGGTTCCTTTTCTCTATGCTAAAGGAAGATGCTTTATCGGTGGACCGGAGGTGGAAAAATTCTTCAAAGAAGAAGCGGGAATATAGGTTGAGGTGGCATTGGGCAAAAGAGCAAAAATAAAGTATAATAAAAAATAAGATAGGTAAATTTTTTTAGTATCTTTACGAATGAGTGATAAAAAAACAAACAAAAATCTTTTAGACGGTCTTTGCCGATATAATAAGCCTGTGACATCAATCGATCTTCCTTTAGCTAGGTTTATTAATGAACATAAAAATACTTCTGTTTTGTTGTCCAGAAAAAAAGGATCAACAAAGCACTTTTTTACGGAAGATTCAAATCTCTATATAACTCCGAAAGAATTTAGGCGTCTAGAGAGAGGAGAAAAAATAGTTAGGATCGTCAGTAGGCTGGATAGCGCCCTTTCAAGAAGTTTTGAAAAAAATAGAATATACTCCATAGGCCAAAGAGATTTGATCTATCTTGGCATGAGGAGGAGATATTCCAGTTTGCATAATTATTTTATAGACTTGATAGAGGGAGGTACGCAAGGAATTTCTGTGGTAAAGATGTGGAATTTGTCTATTGTAGGCGCGGTTATATTCGGAATGCTCACTATGACTATGATTTATAGATATTTAGGGCAAAATGTTTCTGCCGCTATCAAGGAAAATGCAGCTGGAAGCCAGCAAAATATAACCAGAACCATTGAAAGCGATGAAAAAAATGTGGTAGATTATGAAGATTCAAAAAGCGAAGGATCAAAGGAAATAGATACTTCTTTTGTAACAAAACTCTTACAGGATTCAGTTGAAAAAAAGAGCAACGAATTTGAAGAAGAATTAAAAGAAATGGTGAAGGGCTACCCTATTGAAAAAATGATTCCGGAGATAGCCAAAAAAGACAGGACTGTGGCAACTTTCATTGTTGCTATCGCCAAGAAAGAAAGCAATTGGGGGAAAAGAGTTCCGGTTTTAAACGGCCAGGATTGCTATAATTATTGGGGATATCGCGGCGTGCGCGACAGGATGGGAACAGGGGGCCATACTTGTTTTGACAGCCCTAAGGATGCGGTTGATACGGTAGCAAAGAGAATTGAATTTTTAGTATCCAATAAAAAGCTCAACACTCCGGACAAGATGGTAATTTGGAAGTGCGGATCCAATTGTGCGGTTACCGGAGGCCAAGCTGCGGCTAATAAATGGATTAGCGATGTATCGCTTTATTTTGATAAATTGAATAAGAGATAACCGTGCGGTGTGGACAAGGAGCTTCTAATGTGCTATAATTAAAGAAGAAAATTAAAGATTTGTATGAAGAAAACGGGTGAATACCCCGTTTTTTGCTTTATATTAAAGAAATGAAGAAAAAAAATATAAAAAATAAAAAATCATATGCCAGGCTGGTGGGTCTGATATTTTTGGTTGCAATAGCTGTTTCTTTTGTTTTCCATCAATATTACACAACAGATGTTTTAAATAAAGGAAAAGAAATAAAAGTTAGTCATATCAAGCAGAAAAAATTATTTAAGATCGCTCCCAAAGAAGAAATCATGTCTAATAATGTTTTACGGTGCGAGCCTAGTAATATTAGCAGCAACAAAAATCGTTTAGCTGGCAAGTATAGCTTGAATCAATTTTTAATTAAAAGAAATATTGAAAAGCTGGTAGGAAATAAGCCTATGAAAAATATGGTTGGTGAAATTGCTTCTAGGAACTTAGAAACGGCATCATATCTAGTGGCAATTGCTAAGCATGAAAGTAATTTGGGCAAGTTTTCGCCTAAAAAAGATGGAAAGGATTGTTTCAATTACTGGGGGTTCCGCGGTTCGTATAATAAAACCAAATCTGGTTACAGCTGTTTCGATTCTCCAGAGCAAGCGGTTTCGGTGGTAGGCAACAGGATCCAAAGACTTAATGAGATAGAGAATATAAATACTCCGGAGGAAATGCTTGTTTGGAAATGCGGATCCAGTTGTGCGGGGCACAATCCGTCAGATGTAAAAAGATGGAAAGAAAATGTAGATTATTATTATAAAAAGATAAATTCTTGATTCTAGGTTTGTGAAATAGAATAAGTTTTTATTAAATATCGAAAAAAGCCTTATTTAAGCCATAATATGATTTATTGGCTGAAATAGGGCTTTTTTTGCGATTGACAGCCTTTAGAGTTTTTGATATGATGGATAGCGTCGTTCAAAAATCTGAACATCTAAAGCGGTTGCCTATCTTGCTTAACGGCAGATAGGCGGCAAGAGGGGGTTGTAATTCTAAAGTCGACGCAATAATCATTATGGTTGATCCACTGCCGCATCTAGTAAGCTTGAAAGAAAGCTACAGAAAATTAGACAAAATTAAAAAAAATCACATCAAGCTATCATTGATCATCTTCATTGTTAGCGTAGGATTGATTTTTTATTTTTCTCCCAAGAGAATTGTTTATGCTCAAAAACCTGATAAGGAAATTTCTTTGAATTCCGAGGTTATTGATCCATTGCACAAAATAGGCAAGGGTCTGAAAAATGAGCAGGAAAATAATTTTTCTAAAAACGGAGTTTTAGAGAAAGAGGAAGTTTTTGATAATCCCAAGTTTTTAGAGATGTTGGATGGTTTTCCCATGGAAAAGATGATTCCAGCCTTGAATGAAAGAAATATTGAAGTAGCTTCCTATCTCATAGCCATTGCTAAGAAGGAAAGCGATTGGGGAAAACATTCTCCTAAAAAAGCAGGACGAGAATGCTATAATTATTGGGGATATAAAGGTTCTTATAACGCTACAAATTCTGGTTACAGCTGTTTCGATTCTCCAGAGCAAGCGGTTTTGGTGGTAGGGGATAGAATTGAAGATCTGATGGAGAAAAAGGTGAACACGCCGGCAAAATTTGTAGTTTGGAAATGCGGATCCAGCTGCTCCGGGCATAATCCGCGAGATGTGCAAAAATGGATCCAGGACGTAGCTTCGTATTATAAAAAGATAAATTCTTAAAATTTATGGCAATTCAAAATATCAGAGGCGAAGAATTTAAAAAAATGCTGGAGAAAGAGGCTGATAGCCTGGATATTATTGATGTGCGTGAGAAGGATGAATTTGATTTAGTAAAAATTAAAGGATCAAAGTTGATTCCGCTTAGTGAGATCGGAGAAAGGATGGAAGAGATTGATTGGAAAAAGAAGGTAGTTTTGGTTTGTCGAAGCGGTTCGCGAAGCGGATATGTAGCCCAGGTCTTAGCTTCATACGGCAAGGACACTATAAATTTGCAAGGCGGGATTTTTGAACTTAATCTGGATCAGTGTGATTGTTTGGAAAAACATCCTGATTGTTGCGAAGGGTACTTTTAGAAATTTTTTCATGTATTTTTCTTAAAATAGAATTCAACGTAATTCGAAGGAGGTTGTCATGCCAAAAATCGTGTGGCCGACGAAGTGGGAGAAATTGCTCCTTAATAAAAAAATCGTTATTAGTGGCGAAGAATATTCAAACTTGGAGAAAGTGCTAGTAAAGGGGAATCCTGATTATCTGGCAGCCGGAAGGGGATTTTGGGGATGGATAATAAAATTTTTCTTTTGGAGGGAAGGAGTGGTTCTTCATGTTACCGGACTTCCCAAAGTGAAGTACGTATTAGGATTCGAGTGTGTCGGAGGAGAATCAATGTATTTCTCCAAAACACGCATGCTAGAGGACGGTCCTTTTATGATGAGGATCGGGCCTGGTGAAGTTAATTTTTTCATTCTGGGGAATGATAAAATATCTCTTCATGAGGTAGGCCGTACCAGCATTAAGACCCCTACGGAGAAACTCATAAATTGGGGAATAAATTGGAGCAAACTTGATTTGTATTGATTATCAAGAAAATTTCAGCGGGAGCAATGTCTCCCGTTTTTTTATAGGATAAAGACAGTGGCGAATATGATCCCGAAGGCGATTAAAATCTTTATAGCTAGCTTTGGGCTCAATCTTATCTCTTTCTCGAACCAACACGGGTCGCCATATTTAGCAGCAATTTGATGCTGCTCTTTTTTGTTCTGAAAAACTTTCTGTGGGCTGTAACTGGCAAGGGTAAAATATTTTCCAGAGAAAGGATAGAGCCACATGATTCCCCACCCGCCATCAAATGTATCATGGATAAGATGATAGATTGTTCCGATAAGCCAAATAGTGCCAAGTTCTGGTGAAAGCATAAGCAAGAGCATTCCTAAAATAATGAAGAAAATCGGTTTATGGAAAAGATCGCGATGTTCGTGGGTGAATTGGTCAATTTTTAATTTTTTTCTAAGAATATAGATGATGAAATCAATATCGGGAGCAAGGGCGCAAAAAACTCCGAAAATCAGGGCAGCTGTTTTTGATTCGGATGTTCCTATGGCAAAATTGGATAAGGTAGCGATAATAAGGCCGAATATTATATCTAAAAGCATTTCAAAAAATTAATATTTACAATAGGAATTATAGCATACCTAAAGCTTTAATTAAATCATAAAATGAGGTAAAATTAAGATATAATCAGAATCATAAAATGAATATGGAAAATAAATTTCCGAAGGGATTTTTGTGGGGAGCGGCGACATCGGCACATCAAGTCGAAGGTAATTTAAGCAATGATTGGATAAAATGGGAAAGGGACAATGCAGAGAGGATAGCGAGTGAGGCTGGAGAGAAATGGGAAAAATGGCAACAAGATAAATTTCCAGAAATGTTCGATGCGCAAAACTATATTTCTGGCATAACCTGTGATCAGTATAATCTCTACGCGAAAGATTTTGATTTAGCGAAAGAAGGTGGACACAATGCGCATAGATTCTCAATCGAGTGGTCACGCATCGAGCCGGAAGAGGGAAAATTTGATGAAAAAGAAATTGAACATTATCGGAAAGTCCTAATAGCTTTGCGTGAAAGGGGAATGGAGCCATTCGTTACTCTCTGGCATTGGCCGAACCCGATTTGGATTGGACAGACGGGCGCTTGGAAAAATAAAGATACCGCTAAATATTTTTTGAGATATGCTCGGCGTATTTTTAACGAATATAAGGACTTAGTCAGATTTTGGATGCCACTTAATGAGCCTGGGACAGAAGTTTCTCTAGGTTACTTATTCGGCAATCAGCCGCCAGGAATCAAAAATAAGATTGCTGCCAATACTGCATTCAATAATTTGATGCAGGCGCAAAAAGACGCCTATATGCTTGCTAAGTCAATTTCGCCTGATTTTCAAATAGGTTGCTCCCATTTTATGTTTGACATAAAGCCATATGGTAATCTGCCATGGAATATCCTAGCCGCTAAAATGATGGATTATTTTGCAAATCATCGTTTCTTTGAGGCTTTCAAAGATTCTTGCGATTTTTTTGGAATTCAATATTATCAATTATTCTCTATAAATTTAAAATTAGGCGGACATTTTTGGGGTATTTTTGAAAATAAAAAAATCACAAAAATGCAAAGTGATTTGGGTTGGCAGATTTTTCCGGAAGGAATATATGATGTCCTGAAAAGGGCATCGAAAAGTGGAAAGCCTATTTATATCACAGAAAATGGCATTGCTGATGCTGATGATTCGAGGCGTCCTGAATTTATAAAGGAGCACTTAAAATTCGTGCAAAAGGCGATTGTTGATGGTGTGGACATCAGAGGCTATTTTCATTGGTCGCTTATAGATAATTTTGAATTTGTAGAAATGAGAGGTTTTTGGCCGCGTTTCGGCTTGATTGAAGTTGATTATAAGACCATGGAGCGAAAACCGAAACCGAGTTTCTATGTTTACAAAAAAATAATTGAAAACAACGGACTAGATGAATAAAAGAAAAATACATATCAATGGTAAAAACATCGAATATACCTTAAAAAGAATGAAGGGGTGTAAAAGCGTCCGTCTGGCTGTTTATGCGGATGGCCGCTTTGTCATTAGCGCTCCGAAATGGTATCCTATGTATGTGATCAACAGATTCATTGAGGAGAAATCGCAATGGATTTTTGATAAAGTCAAAGATATTGATTTTGATTCTCTTCATCAAAAAAGAGAAAACGAAGAATCAAGTTATCGAAAATCCATAGGCTTGGCCAGGGCTGTGGTGAATAGCAGATTGGAATTTTTCAACCGTCATTACGGTTTTTCCTATAATCGCGTAGCCATCAAGAACCAAAAAACTTGTTGGGGCAGCTGCAGCCAAAAAGGCAATTTGAATTTTAATTACAATATAATTAATTTGTCCGAACAGCAAAGAGACTATGTAATTGTGCATGAATTGTGCCATTTGAAAGAACTGAATCATAGTCATAATTTCTGGAAGCTGGTAGCGAAAACCATTCCCGACTATAAAAAACTTAAGAATGAGCTAAAAAAAGTAAACCATTAAAAGATCAAAAGAATGTGTTCTGGCCAGGTGGCAGTAGAAATGTTCAAATGAAAAAATATGAGCTATATCTTAATCGCAGTTGCCGCTTATTTCCTTGTCGCTATTGAAGTTATTTTGGATAAATTTCTCATAACTTCGAAAAAAGTTTCCCATCCCGTAATATATACCTTTTATGTGGGCATGATGAGTCTTTTTGCTTTGATGTTTTTCCCTTTCGGATTTCACTGGCTAAGTTTTGGCGATGCGATTCTAAGCATAATTTCAGGCATTATTTTTGTTTACGGATTGCTCGCATTGTTTTATGCTATTGAAAAAAGCGAAGCGAGCCGGGTGATGCCCGTGGTCGGAGCCATCATACCCATTGTTACTTTCCTTCTTTCCATCTTTTTTTTGGAAGAGAGGCTGAGGAGCATTCAGCTTTTTGGAGTTGCAGCTTTGATCATAGGAGGAGTTTTGATTTCTTTTGAATTTCCGCTAAGGAACAAGAATAAATTTTTTCATGGATTTTATCTTTCAATCGTAGCTGGAATTCTTTTGGCCATAGCTTTCACTTGGTTCAAATATTTTTATGACAGGGATAACTTCGCCAATGTCTTCATATGGACCAGATTCGGATTATTTTTAGGTTCAGCCAGCCTTTTTTTGCACAGCGGATGGAGAAAGAAAATATGGTCTTCTTTCGGGGGATTCAAGAGTCCGCAAAAGGATCATTATAAAACAGGATCGCTGTTTGTTATCAATAAGACTTTGGGCGGAGTAGGCTCTATTATGACGCACTATGCCATTGCTTTGGGAAGCGTTACTATTGTGAACGCCTTGGTTTCTATCGAATACGTCTTTATTCTCATAATCGGATTTTTCATGTCTTTCAGGTTTCCTCGAATTTTTCAGGAAAAAAAGGATGTCCTAATCGTTTCACAAAAAATAATATCAATTTTTATTATCGCAGCAGGCTTGATTTTAATCTCAGTAAAATTTAAACAAATATGGGAACTTTTAGGAAAGTAGCAAAATTTCTGGCTATGACGCTAGCTGTCATTGCGGGCTTGGTCATCCTGCTTTTTGCTTATTTTAATTTGCCGATAAAAAATACCAATCAAGATGCGAAGTTGGGAATAACATTTTCCAACAAATATGCATCCAGCATCGGAGTGGATTGGCGGGAAAATTATATCGCCATGCTGGATGATCTAAAAATCAGAAAAATCAGAATTCCGGTTTATTGGGATTTGGTTGAATCAAAAAAAGGCGAATATGATTTTTCTGAGGTAGATTGGCAATTGCAGGAGGCTAAGAAGAGAAATGCAGAAATAATCTTGGCGGTTGGACAAAAAACTCCGCGCTGGCCGGAATGCAATATTCCCGAGTGGGCTATGGAAAGTCCGGAAATTAGAAAATCCAATTTATTGAAATTTGTGAATGTGACGGTGGAAAGATATAAGAATGAAAGCGTGATTAAAAATTGGCAAATTGAAAACGAGCCATTTTTGCGTTTTGGAATTTGTCCTGCCCCGGATGGATCTCTTTTGGATAGTGAGCTGGCGATGGTGAGAAGAATTGATAAGACAAGAAAAATCATTGTGACTGACAGTGGGGAATTGAGCTTATGGGTGCAGGCTGCCAGAAGGGCGGATATTTTTGGAACTACGATGTACCGCACTATCTGGAAAGAGGGTATCGGTTATTTTGAATACCCGGTCGGACCAAGATTTTTCCAATTTAAAAATATGCTGATCAAAATTTTTGCTGGCCAAGATGAAACCATTGTGATTGAACTTCAGGCTGAACCTTGGATCGGCGGATCAACAACAGACGGCCTTTTGAACGAACAATTTAAATCCATGAATCCTGGACAGCTTCGAGATAATGTGGATTATGCTCAAAAAGTTGGTTTTCCGGAAATATATTTATGGGGAGTGGAGTGGTGGTATTGGCTTAAAACTACGCAAAATCATCCAGAGCTTTGGGACACGGCTAGGGAATTATATGGCACATCTTCCATTTAAGAAGTGCAGTAAGCATAGTATGAATAAAAAATTAACGCAGGTTGCGCATGGCTAATAAAATAAAAAAAACAGCTAAATTTGCTACATTCATTATCTTCCTTTTAGGACTTTTAGGAAGCGGATTTTTTATTCTCCAGGCAAAAACAGATATTTTTTTAATTTCTGTTTCTATGGAAAAAAATAAAGAAATTTTGCCTGACGGAAAAATAATCATAAATTTCTCCCAACCAGTGATACCTGAAAGCTATGAGGGAAAGATAGAATTGCTTCCTAAAGAAGATTTTGAGATTAGCTGGATGAATAATAGCCGCACTCTTGCTATTGCTCCACGGAAATTTTGGAAGCCGCAAATGCAGTATGCTGTTGCAATAGAGGAAGGAGAAAGCAGATTTTTTACGAATATCAAGAAGCAATCATTTGCTTTTTCTACGATCGAATATCCAGTGGTTGAGAGCTTAAGTCCGATAGACGGCGCGAAAGATGTGGCGATTGATATGGAAGAGCCTATTATCGTTAGTTTCAGGGAGTCTTTCGAGAATTTCTATATCCGCTTTAATTTTTATCCTGCCACTGATATTACCTATCAAATCAATCCGGAAAAAACAGAGTTCAAAATCCTGCCTAAAAAGCCTCTTAAAGATGGAGAAAAGTATGCCATTAATATTTTTGCCAAATATATAAAAGACACTGATGAGAGTTATCGACAAATTTTTTCCAGCAGTTTTGAAACTCTTGTCCCAGCTCCGGTGACTTGGGAAAAGAATTTGGGTCTGCGGCTGGAACAAGCTAAAAAATTCACTCAGGCTAAAATAGACCAGGGGAAATATATCGATATAAATTTATCCAATCAAATAATGACTATTTTTGATCAGGGCATCACTCTGGAAACATATCTTGTCTCTTCCGGGAAAAGAGGGATGGAAACCCCCAAGGGAACGTTCAAAATTGAAAACAAGGCTCCACGCCCTTGGTCCAAAGAATATGGACTATTCATGCCTAATTGGATGGCGCTTGTCCCTAGCGGAAAGGTCGGGATCCATGAATTGCCTGAATGGCCCGGGGGCTATAAGGAAGGACAGAGCCATTTGGGAACGCCGGTTTCCCATGGCTGCGTCAGATTGGGCGTGGGAGCAGCTAAAAGAGTTTACGATTGGGCGGAAATCGGAACTCCGGTAATCGTATATTAGACCCATGAAACACTTGCATAAAACATGAAAACTAGCTATCATAGGAGCAAATAATTATTGGCAAATAAGCAAAATAGCGATCCACTAGAGGAGGAATTTATGATTATTGTTTCGATGGAAGTGGAAAGTATCTTGATTTTTCTGGCGATAATTGTTATTTCGTGCTTTTTCGCCTGGACTTGGCCTAAATATAGGGCTTTCACCAGGAAAAGAAAAAAAACCAGAAGACACAATATACTTCGAGGTCGCCTGTTGCGCAGAGACGGTGCGACACTATGAGCAAAAACAAGACCAGGGAGAAAATCTCCCTGGTTGCTAAATTTTAGCAAATTATGCTTAATTGCTTTGAAGATAGATAGCTAATGTCAAAAATTCATAAAATACTGCTAATAATAAGCATACCCGCTCTCATAAGTGGTTTTTTATGGCGGGAAAGCGATGGAAATAATATTGGAAGAATTTTTGAAGGAAAAAAAACAGAGATTAAAATTGATATGCCGGCAGAAAATAAGACTGAAGAAGTTGAAAATGAAAAAGATTCTGTCGCAGATAGGAAAGAAATAAAAAAGATCGAAGAAAAAATTTCGGAAAAAGTTTTGATAGACGTGCCGTTTTCTTCCCAGGCTCCGCTTGGAAAATGGGATGCTTATCACCAAGAGGCTTGCGAGGAAACCTCTTTGATCATGCTGAAATATTATTTAGATGGAAAAAGGTTGAGTCCGGAAATCGCTGAGAAAGAAATCCAATCATTGATTGCTTATCAGATAAAAAAATTCGGAGAATACGAGGACAGCGATATGGGAGAACTTGTTGCGATAGCGGAGGATTTTTATGGCATAAAAAATTTGAAAGTCATTTATGATTTTGAAAAAGAGGACTTAAAAAAGTATCTAAGTCTGGGGCGACCCATAATTATTCCAGCCGCTGGCAGGCTATTGGGCAATCCTAATTTCAAATCTCCCGGACCTCTTTATCATAATCTCGTTTTGACAGGCTATGAGGGAGAAGATATTATTACTAATGATCCCGGAACGCGAAAAGGAGAGGAATATCGATATAAAGCAGATGTATTATATGATGCCATACATGATTTTCCTGGAAATATAAGAGAAATAGAAAAAGGCAGAAAAGCCATGATTATTATAGAATGATTTTCCTAGGCTTAATAATAGGAAGCAATTAAATCGAAAAAATCTAAATTATATTTAAATAATATGTCAAAAGTTATTATTGATATTGAAACTATTGGCAAGGATTTTTCTGATTTCGAGGAGAAAGATCAAATCTATTTGTTAAAATATGCGAAAACCGAGGAGGAGAGAGAGATTGTGAAAAACAGCTTGTCTTTGTATGCATTGACAGGGGAAGTAGTGACTATCGGAATGCTCAACCCGGAAACTGGGCGAGGCGTGGTTTTTTTTCAAGATAAGGGAGAAAATATTGAAAAATTTGAAAAGGATGGGATTGTGTATGACAGTGGAAATGAAAAGGAAATTTTGGAAAAATTTTGGAATTTAGTGAAGACTTATCGGCAAATCATCACTTTTAACGGAAGAAGTTTTGATATTCCCTATTTAATGGTTAGAAGCGCCATAAATAAAATTCGCACTACTAGGAATTTTATGAGTTATCGCTATAGCAGCAGAGAGCATTGCGATCTGATGGAACAATTTACTTTCTATGGAGCAAGCAGAAAATTCAGCTTGGATTTTTATGCCAAGGCATTTGGCATAAAAAGTCCTAAAGAAGAAAAGACAAACGGATCGATGGTAGGTCAATTGTATAAGGAAAAAAAATATTTGGAGGTTGCTTATTATTGCACTAAAGATCTGCACACAACCAAAGAATTGTATGATTATTGGAATAATTATTTGAAATTTTAGATGAATCAGAAAAAATTATATATTATCGCTCATAATATTCGAAGCGCTCATAATGTGGGGGCTATTTTTCGCACTTGTGACGGTGCAGGCGCAAGCAAGATATATTTGACAGGATATACTCCTGAGCCAGCTTCTTCAGAGAAGGAGGAAAAAATGAAAACTAAGGCAGAAAAAATGTTAGAAAAAACAGCCTTAGGAGCGGAAAATAATGTGCCCTGGGAAAGAGTTGAAAGAATAGATGATCTGATGTTAAAGCTGAAAAAAGAAGGATTTAGTATTGTAGCTTTGGAAAAGACAAAAAATAGCACTCCTATGAATGAATTGCATATGAATTTTCCCATAGCTTTGATATTGGGGAATGAAGTTGATGGCGTAAATGAAGAATTGTTGGAAAAATGCGACAGTATAATGGAAATTCCTATGCGAGGAAAAAAAGAATCTCTGAATGTTTCAGTGGCAGCGGGAATCGGAATTTATAAAATTTTGGAATGAATGCTATAATATATCAATAAACAATTATGGTAAATAAAAAATAAATATAAAAAAATATACCTATGGGAAAAAAGACAAAATTGGCTGTATTTGATATTGACGGAACAATCTTTAGAAAAAATCTAGCCTTTGAGCTCATAAATGAACTGGTGTGGAAAAAGACCTTTAAAAAAAGCGTTCGATCGGAATTGTTAAGGCATTATTCCAATTGGTTGTCGCATAAAGGAACGTATGAAGATTATAGAAAAGCCCTGGTGGTTTTGTATGAGGAAAATATAAAAGGCTGCAAGAAAGAAGATGTGGTCAGAGCGGCTCAAGAGGTGATGCCTTTTCATCAGGATAGAACCTATGTTTTTGCAGAAAATTTAATAAAAAAATTAAAAGAAGATAATTATAATATCATTGCTGTTTCCGGATCTCCGAGTGAAATTGTGGATGAATATAACAAACATTTGAAATTCGACGCGGTTTTCGGTTCAATTTATGAATTGGATGAATATGATACGTACACCGGAGGAGCTGTTTTTGAACCGACTAAAGACAAAAGCAAGGTAGTAATGCAATATGCATCAGACAATCAATTGACCCTGGATGATTCTTATGGAGTGGGAGATACGGAATCTGATGCGCGAATGCTCGAGATGGTTGAAAATCCTATTGCTTTCAATCCTAATTTCGGCTTGAAGCAGATTGCTGAAAGAAGCGGGTGGAAAATTATTGTAGAAAAAAAGGATGTTATTTATGATTTAAGCCTTGGCCAAAATAAAAGCGAGCAATCATTATCCATATAGACAAATTGAATCTGACCTAATAAATATTTTTTAAAAAGATTATGACAGCATTAATTTTTCTTATTATTATTCTTGGAGGAGTGGTGTGGCTCTCTATTGAGCTTTTCCAGGCGCCTACTTTGAATGAATTTTTGGATAAAAAAATTATGCGGAGAACTTTGTGGATTTGGCTGCCTTTTTACGCTCTTATCCGCTTATCCAAAGAAGTCATATTCAAAAATAATAAATAAAAAATATCCCGAATACTCGGGATATTTTTTTTGTGGAAAGTTATTTTATTTTTTCAATAAATTTTGCAAAGATAGTCGGATTTTCCATGGCCATTTGGGATAAAACTTTTCTGTCTACTTCAATTTTCTTATCGGACATAGTCTTTATCAGCTGGCTGTATTTCATTCCTAATTCTCTAGTAGCAATTCCAAGTCTTGTGATCCATAACCTTCGCATAGTCCTTTTCTTGGCTCTTCTATCTCTGAAAGCATATACGCCTGCTTTAATCACGGCTTGCTTGGCTGTTCGGTATAGGGAACTTCTTTTCCATCTATAGCCCTTGGCGTCTTCTAAGAGATTTTTTCTTCTTTTATTGGAGGCTACTCCTCGTTTAACTCTTGTCATTTTTTTAGTTCTTAGTTTTTAGTTCTTAGTTTATGGATATCCTAGTGAAATAGGCGACTAATAACCGTAACTATTTGCTATTAATTATTTATTTATGTACAGAATCTAGCGTCGGCTGCTTTTGCTTGGTAGGGCTCGGAGGACATTCTTCTCGTCAGCCTTGAAAAGTCTCACATCTCCTCTTTTTTCCATTCCCTCCCTGCCGGTATCTTTGCGATTATAATGGTTGTGTCCGGTTTTTCTTCTGGTTACTTTTCCGTTTCCAGTCACTTTAACTTTTTTAGCAGCAGCTTTTTTTGTCTTTAACTTAGGCATAATTGGGATAATTTTTCTCCCGCTGAGCGAGATGAAATTTTTTAATTTAAAATTTATAATTTATACTTTTGGAGCAATGACAGTATTGAATCCTCCAGGATATTTCTTTATTTCTTGTTCCGTTATGAATGGAACGGTTATGATTTTGATGAAGTTTTCTAAATTAGTCCTGGCTAAGTCTTGGTGGGCTTTCTCTCTTCCTCTTAAAAATATTTCAATTTTTACTTTTTGGCCCTTTTGCAAGAATTTCTCAACCATTGCCTTTTTAACTTCCAAATCATGGGTTTCTGTCCGAAATCCGATCCTAATTCCTTTGGTGTCAATCTTTTTTTGTTTGCTTTTATTCACTCTATCCAGTTTTGATTGCTGGTATTGATATTTGCCATAGTCCATTATTTTACAAACAGGCGGCTTTGCAGTAGGGGCAATTTCCACTAAATCCAATTCTTGTTGCTGGGCTATCTTTAAGGCTTCTTGAGGAGTCATCACTCCCAATTGGTTTCCGGCATCATCAATCACTCTAATTTGGAAAGCCCGGATATATTCATTTATTCTTGTTAATGGACCTTTTCTTACGAAAGGTTTTTTGTTTGGTACTCTTCTAATAGTTTTAATATTAATTATTATTTTTTAGGCGTGGAGATGATGGGAGTTCATGCCTGCCCTGTCTGCCGACAGGCAGGCGGATGCAGGGAACCTGAGCAGTGGTGGAGATGGCGAGAATCGAACTCGCGTCCAAAATCGTTCATATAAAACAATCTACAAGTTTAGCCTGTTTATTGATTTCAATTGAAAAGTGATGAACAGACAAAACCTTTTCAATCTATTTCTAATGTAATTTTACTAGATTTGCTTAGAAAATACAAAAATAGCTATTCTAATCATATGACACCGATATCCGTCTATTAGAAATCAACGGTTCGATGACTACGGCTTTCTCGTTAGACGAGAGTTAGGCTGTAGCAACCGCAAAATTTGAAGTAAATGCTTGCGCAAAAACTGATTTTGCTTTTGTTATGAAGTTTGCACTTATAACTTTGATGAATGTTTGGCGAGCAATCATCATGCTCGACTTGCATGTTTTAAACGTACGACCTGTCGAAGCCAGGCATCCCCCAAATCGCCAGAGGCGGTAAATCCAAATTTCAAAATCCCAATTTCCAAATAAATCCAAATTCAAAAATATTTAAATTTGAAATTTTGAGTTGATTTGCAATTTGAACTTCGGATTTTAGGTTTTTATCCGCAACTCTCTCTGGATTTTTCTATTGTCTTCTCTTTTGGCTATATCTTCTCGTTTATCAAATTTCTTTTTTCCTTTTCCTAAGCCAAACTCTAATTTTATTAGACGTCTTCTAGTATACACTCTGATGGGCACTAATGTCAAGCCCTGGATACGTACTTTTCCCGTTAAATGCTTGATTTCTGACTTTTTCAAAAGCAGTTTTCTCGGTTGGGTAGGATCGTAGTTTTTTATTATGCCGGCATATTTATATGGAGTGATATGGGCATTGGTCAAATATAGCTCAGACCCTTTGATCGTGACGAAACTTTCTTTCAGGCTTATGTGTCCCAGTCTTATAGATTTTACTTCTTGTCCGCTCAAAACCAAACCAGCCTCATATTTTTCTAGGATAGCATAATCAAAATTGGCTCTTTTATTTATGGCTAAAATTCCCATGATAGTATTTTATCATTTAAATAGGAGATAGTACAGATAATCCTATCCTTAAGCCACCACCAAACCTTCTTAACT
>DPJH01000035.1 GCA_003543115.1 Candidatus Moraniibacteriota bacterium | reverse complement strand
CACAAACCCTTGACAAACATATCCATTGTGTGATAATATGATTTGAACTAAAAAATCTAATTTTCATATATGGATAAAAACAAGATATCAACTGAAAAAGCTTTAAAAAAAGAAAAAAAGACCTTTTTTGAATTGGCAAAAGAGGTGCTGGTTAATTTGCCCCAAAGATCCCAAGAAATAATGAAAAAGAGGTTTGGATTGGAAACCGGGAGCGTAGAAACCTTGGAAAAAATAGGGAGCGACTACCAGATAACCAGAGAAAGAGTGAGGCAGATAATTTCAGATTCAGTCAAAAAAATTTCAAAAGCCTCCGATGCAATTCCTTTCAGAGAAGCTGAAGAAAGGATTATTTTGGAAATATCCAAAAGAGATGGTATAATAAGCGAAGAATATCTGCTTGAAAGGCTCGCTTCAGGAAACGTAAAAGAAGAAAAGGCGATTGCTTTTTTTGCTCTCTGTTCGAACAAGATAATCGATATCAAAAATAGAGAGCTTTTGAGGAAATCATGGGTCCTTTCGCTGGATATTCTGGACAAAGTAGAAAAATTTGCAAAAATAGCCGATGAAGTTTTTTCTTCGAGCCAAGTTCCATTAAGCGATGCCGAGGTAGTAGATAAGGCAGCACGCAATTATAAGGAAGTAACAAAAAGTGAAGTCATCAGCTTTTTGGGTGTTTTAGAAAAAATATCAAAAAATAAGTTTGGTAAATGGGGCTTTTCCAATTGGATGGAGATAAATCCGAAGGGAACCAGGGAAAGAATTTATCTTATATTGAAAGAGAATAAAAAGCCGCTGCATTTTACTCAAATCGCCAAATCTATTGACAGCATTGGAATTGGAAAAAAGAAATCTCACCCGCAAACAGTGCACAATGAACTTATTAAAGATGATCGCTTCATATTGATTGGCAGAGGGATCTATGCTCTCCGGGAATGGGGATACGAGCCGGGAACGATTAAGGATGTGATAGAGCGCATATTAAGGAAAAGCGGAAGGGCTATGACCAAGGAAGAAATATTGGAAGAGATTTTAAAATCAAGACAGGTTAAAAAAACTACGGTAATGATAAATCTGAATAATAGGTCAAAATTCACCAAACAAGACAACAGATATGTATTAAAGGATTAATTTTTTGATACGAGGGAAAAACAAAAAAGTAAATTTGCAACGACAAATATTAAAAATAAAATGGATACTTATATAGATATAATAAAAAGCCTCTGGCAATCCTTATCCCAAATTTGGTGGATTGTATTTCCAGTGGCTTTTTATTATGTGTTCATACCTCTGTGGGAGGATTTTGTTCAAGATAAATGGTTGGGAAGTTTAAATTGGACTTTAATCGAAGTCATTCCGCCTAAGGATCTGGAAAAAAGCCCCAAGCCGATGGAATCTGTTTTTGTAGCTTTGACTGGAGTGGTAGTGACTTTCAATTGTTTTGATGAGTATTTGATAGGAAAACTAACGGACAGATTCAGCTTTGAACTAGTAAGTCTTGGCGGGGAAGTCCATTATTATATACGTGTGCAGAAAAAACTGAGGAATTTGGTAGAGAGTCAGATTTATGCCCAATATCCCGGAGCGGAAATTTTTGAAGTAGAGGATTATATGGATAAGTTTCCGAAAGTTGCGCCCAACAAGGATTGGGAAGTTTGGGGGGCGGATATGGAATTGACTCAAGCTGACCCTTTCCCCATTAGGACATATGACAAATTTGAAGAAGATATAAGCGGAACAATGATCGATCCAATGGCCGGATTTCTTGAACTTTTCGCTTCTGTTCCTCCGGGCCAAAACTTATTATTGCAGCTAGTAATAAATCCTTTGCCTGAAGTATGGAAAAAGGAACAGGTAAAACATGTGCAGAAATTAGCTCTTAGGGAAACCGGTGAGAAAAAATCATTCTTAGAAGATATAATGGATATAATAAAAAATATTATTCCTGGAATTTTTAGTCCGGTAGAATTTACGGCGGCAAAAAAGGCTGATCAGCCTTTGGCTTTTCGTTTAACTCCCCACGAAAGCGAAAGATTAAAGGCTTTGGAGGAAAACCTGGGAAAGAATTTCTATCGGGTAAAAATGAGATTTTTGAATGTGGGAAAAAAGGAAGGATTTGACGGATCTATGCAAACGGCTTTCTTCGGAGTGCTGCGACAATTCAATGATCTTAACTCCAATAATCTCAAGCCGAGCAATTCCAAGCCATCAACCAGTTTCGTAGCAGTCGATCTGAGAGCGCAAATTATGAAAAGAAGGCTTTTTGATAGATATAGGCGAAGAAATATGGATGGAGATAAGATTCATCTTTCTACAACAGAACTGGCTACTATCTATCATTTTCCTGATATGGGAGTTTTGACCCCGGCCATTCCAAGGGTGGAATCTAAAAAAGGAACCCCTCCTTTTAATTTGCCGATAGAATGACTTTTTTATAACTAAAAACTATAAACCACTAACTACAAACTAACAATATGCCAGATATAAATTTTTTTGCCAAAACAAATTTCAGAAATCAAGAAAGAGTTTTCGGGATAAAAAGGGATGATCGCCGAAGACATATGTATGTCATTGGAAAAACAGGAATGGGAAAATCCAACATGCTTGAAAATATGGCTATCCAGGACATCCGCAATGGAGAAGGGGTCTGTGTGGTTGATCCCCATGGAGAATTTGCTGAAAAAATGTTGAGGTCTGTTCCTTCGCACCGCCTTAATGACGTGATCTATTTCAATCCGTCTGACGCGGATTTTCCGATTTCTTTTAATATTCTTGAGTCCGTGGACGATGACAAGAAAAATCTGGTGGCTTCTGGAATGATGGGTGTTTTCAAAAAAATCTGGCCTGATGTTTGGAGCGCTAGAATGGAATATATCTTAAACAATACTATTCTAGCCCTTTTGGATTATCCGGGATCAACGATGCTGGGAGTGAATAGAATGATGTCAGATAAGGATTATCGAAAAAGAATTTATCCAAAGATCAAAGATCCGGTAGTAAAGTCTTTTTGGATAAATGAATTTGATAAGTGGGAAGACAAATTCAGAAAAGAAGCAGTGGCTTCCATACAGAACAAGGTGGGACAATTTTTGTCCTCTTCCGTTATTCGCCATATTGTCGGTCAGCCTAAATCATCCATAGACATGTCAGAAATAATGGACAGCCAGAAAATACTGATCGTCAATCTGAGCAAGGGGAGAATCGGAGAAGATTCAATGAGGCTTTTGGGAGGCATGATTATAACCAAGATTCAATTGGCGGCTATGGGCAGGGTAACATTATCCGAAGCGGAGAGAAAAGACTTTTATTTATATGTGGATGAATTCCAGAACTTTGCCAATGAATCTTTTGCCAATATTCTTTCCGAAGCTAGAAAATATCGCTTGAATTTGATCTTAGCGCATCAATATATCAATCAGCTTATTTTTGACGGCAATGGAACGGTTCGTGATGCAGTTTTCGGCAATGTGGGAACAATTATTTCTTTCAGAGTGGGAGCGGAAGACGCAGAGCACTTGGAAAAAGAATTTGAACCGGTGTTTATGATGAATGATATCGTCAATCTGACAAAATATAATATCTATTTGAAGCTTATGATTGATGGAGTGGCTGGGGATGCATTTTCCGCCACAACTTTGCCTCCGTTGGATCTAAGCGAAACGTCGGGAAATGAGGATAAAATCATCAACGGTACTCGAGAAAGATATGGCAGAGCAAAGGTTGAGGTGGAAGATCGAATTGCGCGTTGGAGCGGTATGGAAGTTTTTAAGGAGGCTCCATCTGCAGGAAAGGATGATCAAGATGACATTGATGACCCGGAAATTTATGAAGAAAAACCTATAGAAAAAGAGAATAAAATTATTCGAGAGAGCGAAGTTTTCAATAGGCCAAGCAATGCTGCGGAACCAAGGAAGATTTTATCCCAGCCGGAGAAGAAAGAAATCAGTCCAATGGAAAAAAAGAAAGATGCAGATCATAAAGAAATGTTCTCGACTATTTGCGCCACCTGCGAAGAAAATATTACAGTTCCATTCAAGCCTGATCCGTCTCGTCCTGCTTTTTGTCGGGAATGTTTGAAGGAACACCAGAGAATGATGGCTAGAAAAAAGGCGAGCGCAGAAAAAAAAGATGTTCCCCAGGTTCATCAAGCCAAAAATCAAACTAGAGTCGCTCCAGCAGCAATTCCTAGCTATGAAAGCAAGCCTGAATTGGTCACTCATGATGCCCAAGGGAAACCGATGAGTCTTTCTCAAATGTCTCATATAGCCCCTAAAAAATTCAAAGTGCAGAAACAAAAACCCAATGTTGATTTGGAGGGCGTGCGAGCCATAATTAATGAAGTGAAGAAGGAGGATTGATGTCGAGGCTATATTGATTGTTAATTCTTAGTTTTTTGTTTGCCAGGCGCATAGGCTAAAGGTATTAAAAAATAAAATTATGGAGAAAAAAATTGTTATAAATCTATTTGCATTTTTATTGTTGATTATCAGTTTTTTTTCTTGGAGAGTCATTGATCAAGCTATAAACGTTCCCGAAGCCAGCGTTTGGGCGGTGCCTATGATATTCATTTCCTTGTTTTTCGTGTTTTCTTATGCAAGTATAATTCTTATAAAAAAAATCGCATATTTGCAAGTTCTATTTTTATTGGCTTATATCTTAAGTTTTGTTTTTGTAAGAAGCATCTGGCATATGATCGGAATCGGCCTTGCTTTTTTATTTACTTCCTGGGCGGTCTTAAAAATAAAAAAAGATCTGCGTATGAATGTGGAGATAAATATTTGGAAGTCTATGCGCGCAGGCAGCGGAATTCTCGTTCTTGCTGTCTCCATTATGATTACAAGCCAATATTATTTGGCGGTAAAAAACTTAGGATCTGAAAATCTGATACCTCAATTTTATATAAGCTCCATTACAGGCAATCTGACAACGAGATTTTTATCAGCCACGAATCCTGAAATAGAAGACATTGATAAAGAATTTTTAACAGTGGATCAATTTATCTTGCAAACCCAGAAAAGCGGATTGAAGAGCAGAGAAATTTCAATGGAAACCAGTTTTCAGATTGACCAGATGATAGAAAAAACTAACCCGAGCGCAACAGCTGCTCAGAAAAAAATCATGAAAGAAGACGCTTTGCAAAAGGTGAGATCGGCCAGCCTTGAAATTGGAAAAGAGCAGGAAAGCCTGCTTCTTGCGGAGGGAAGAAAAAAGTTTTCTGAAATGGCAGGAAAAAACTTGCAAGGAAATGAAAAGATGTCGGATGTTTTGGCGGATATCGTTAACAGAAAAATTGATCAGTACTTTGGGGCAGGCGCAAAAAATGGAGCAAAAGCTTCAGTGCTGCCATATGTCATGGCTATCGGATTGTTTCTGACGGTTATCCCATTGGGATCTATCTTAAACACGCTTTGGATCATGCTGGTTCAGTTTCTTGTGTGGATTTTTCTGGAGACAAAAATATTGTCAATAAAAAAAGCCTCTGTTGAAGTTGAAATTTTAGAATAACAATGCTGGAATTAGCACTCATATGTTGGGATTGCTAAAATTTTATAATGGTTATATAATGAGATGAGACTTTTGAAGCCTTTTTGCTTACTGCTTATCTGTTTGTCGGCAAACAAGCAAATTTTATAAACATTCGTAAAACTTAAATATTTTATATGGCAAATAATAACTATTATGACCTTTTAGGCGTTTCTAAGGATGCAACCGATGATGAAATAAAGAAGGCTTACAGAAAACTGGCTCATAAATATCACCCTGACAAATCAGGCGGAGATGAAGCAAAATTTAAAGAAATAAATCAAGCCTACCAGGTTCTTTCAGACAAATCCAAGCGCCAACAATATGATCAATTCGGGCAGACCTTTGAAGGTGGCGGGGCTGGCGGTTTTTCCGCCGGAGGCGGACCAGCCTCAGGCTGGGATTTTTCTGGATTTCAAGGCTTCGGCGGCCAAAATGGAGGTTTTGAGTTTGGAGGAGAAGGTTTTGACGATATTTTTTCCAATATTTTCGGCGGATCAACCTCGCGAGGAAGAAGACGTTCAAAGGGAGCCGATATCCATGTAGATATGGAAATCGACTACTATGAAATGGTGCGTGGAACGCAAAGAGAATTGAACTTGTATAAAAGCGTGGCTTGTGATCGGTGCGATGGCGAAGGAGGAGAGCCCGGAACCGGACAAAAAACCTGTCCAACATGCAAAGGAAAAGGAAAAATAGAGACTGTGAGAAGAAGTTTTTTTGGCACTTTTTCTCAAATTGCCGAATGCCATGAATGCCATGGATCAGGGAGAATTTTTGAAAAAAAGTGTTCGAAATGCGGGGGGGATGGAAGAGTGAAGGAAGAGCAAAAAATTGAAATAAAAATTCCGGCCGGAATTTCTGACGGTCAGACTTTGTCGGTCAGTGAACAAGGAGAAGCCGGAGAACAAGGAGCAATAGCTGGAGATTTGCTGGTGACAATCCATGTGGTGCCGCACAAAAAATTCAAAAGGAAAGGTTTAGATATCTTAAGTACGGAACAAGTGCCTTTTTCTGTTGCGGTTCTTGGAGGTAAGATAGAAATTGAGACAATTTCAGGAAGCTTGATTTTAAAAATTCCTAACGGCACTCAGTCAGGAGAGGTTTTCCGCATCAAGGGTGAAGGCGTGCCTGAGCTTGGCGGACGCGGAGCGGGTAATCACTTGGTAACTGTGGTAGTGAAAGTGCCGAAGAGCTTGAGCCGGGAACAAAAGAAAATTGTCGAGCAAATGCGCGATCAGGGAATATGAAAATGTCTTTAAAAACTATTTTTGCTTTGATAAGAGAAAATCTGCTCATTTGAGCAGTTTTTTGATGAGAATAATAAAATATTGACAATATCCAATAAAGCGACTAAAATGAAACATTATTGGTTATTTAGAACATTAACAAGATCAACCTAAAAAAGAGGAAAAAAAGTGGAAAAAATATTTTCAAGAGTGGAAAATTTTCCATTTATCTGCACAGATTGCGGTTTTACGGGTGAAGTTCCCCTGCAAAATGGCAAACCCTATCGGGAGATAAATATAACTTGTCGATGCAAAAAGAAGATTAAAAGATCTCTGGGAATTCTGGAGGAGTCTGAAAAAAGAGATGATAAATCTCGGAGAATAATTTTCCTTTCTGGAAAATCTCTGGACTTTATCTGTTCTCAATGTGGAGGCAAGGAATGTTTTCCCATTGAAGGAAATATCAGAAATGCCAGCATTACTTGTGGCCATTGCCAAACAACAGAAGAAGTCGTGCTGGATTATCGGGAAAAAACTCGAAGAGACGTTATGTTGAGGGGCTACATAGCAAAGAAAAAAGAATACATTGTTATTGTGAAGGATATATCTGAGAATGGAGTGGGAATCATTCTCAGCGGTCCCTTTTCTCCATTTTTAAATCTTGAAGACGGCGTAGTTATTACGATAGTTTTCCGAGGCAGGCGTAACCAAATAAGAGAGGCTTCTTTTGGGGCGATTGTCAAAAGGGTCAATGGCTTGATAATCGGTTTGGAGTTTACCGACATGCAAGCATTTGCAACAAACAGGAAAATTTTGAGACTTTCCTTGCGTGCCGGGAAATAAAGTTCCAAGTACTAAAAAAGCTTCGTCGCTAGAATTTGCGGCGAAGCTTTTATTATTTCCTCAAAGCATATTATTCAATGAAGGTAAGGGCGATTCCGGTTTTCCCGGCACGTCCGGTTCGTCCGATGCGGTGGATATAATCTTCATAGCTGGCCGGAACATCAAAATTTATGACATGGCTGACATTGGGAATATCCAATCCTCGGGCTGCCACGTCGGTTGCCACTAAAATCTCAACCTTATTGTTTTTGAATGATTGCAATGCTCGTTGTCTTTGATGGTGAGATTTGTCTCCGTGGATAGACTCTGATTTGAAGCCCATTTGAAGAAGGATCTTGGACAGCTTTTCCGCCCCGCGCTTGGTGCGTGTGAAAATAAGAATCTTTTGAAAGCTGGTTTGAGCCAGAAGTTTTTGCAAAATGTTGACCTTGTCCTCGTCTTTTCCTACTCGAACGATATCTTGGTCGACCTGAGCTGAAGTTTCTTGGGTCTTAATGGAAATACGTACCGGATCAGTTTGGAATTGCTGTACCAAAGCTTCGATTTCTTTCGAAAGGGTAGCGGAAAAAAGCAAGGTCTGTCTTGGGGAAGAAAGAAGAGAAAGAAGAAGTTTGACATCTGCAATAAATCCCATATCCAGCATGCGGTCAGCTTCATCCAACACTACATTGGTAAACGTCTCAAGTTTCAAATCTTTTCTGGCAATCAGGTCTTTTAGTCTTCCCGGAGTTCCAATAACGACATTATGGCGAGATCGGAGTCTCTGGATTTGTGGGCGAATATTGGCTCCTCCCACTGCTACTACAGCTTGAAGGCGCAATCCTTGAGTCAAAGCGATGAATTCTTCTTGAATTTGGATGGCTAATTCTCGGGTGGGAACCACTACAAGCAATTTCTGTTTATAGTCACCCATGATCTTATGCACCATTGGCACCAAAAAAGCTCCGGTTTTTCCTGTTCCGGTGTTGGCTAGTCCGATTACGTCTTTCCCTTCTAAGATATGAGGAATGGTTTTGGCTTGAATGTCTGTCGGATGGGCATAGCCTCTTTTTGAAATAGCTGATTTCAATTGATCATTGATAGCTAAATCGGAGAAAAGGGCTTTCACTATATGCACTTCCTCTTTTTCAGCTTTAGCCGGAACAGCCTTGTTGATAAACATCTTGGGATCGATATAGGCTCCGGTAAAGCGTCCCTTTTTGCTCCCTTGAGGGCTTCTTCTGCCAGATGGCCTTGCGCCTCTGTTGCTTGATCCTTGGGCAGGTCTGTTGTTTCTTGAACCACCACGAGATGGCCCACGATTGGGTCTTTTGTTGAACATTATGTTGAAACATAAATAATTATAAATTTATGTTGCAACTCTAAAGAAAAAATTCGTAAAGTGTTAACATAAAAATCAATTGTAGCAATTTCAGATGTGTTTGTCAATGGCAGAAAGCTGAATGACGTTTCGTAGATTTTCTTTTCCTGATATATGAAGTTCGCTAATGGCACGAGTAAGGGCGACGTAGAGGAGATCCCGGTTGATCTTCTTTTTTTCTTGGATGAGATCCAAGGGTGTGTCTTGAGGAAAATTGAGGGAAAATAGTTTCGGATGGATACCTACCAAAAAGACAATATCAAATTCCACTCCTTGAGCTTCATTTATTGTCATGCAATGGATTTTTTTATCAGTCAAGCGTTTTCTAAATTTATCCACATAGAAAGAGTTCTTGGCCAGAACGCCGACACTTTGAAAAGTTTTCTGTGCCAGTGTTTTTTGAATATAATCGATTTCATCCTGAGGTGAAACGAATATTTTTTCTGACACTGGCGAGCCATCTTTGATGTTTGTCGGAATTTCAATGTCATATCCGAGACTGGCAATGAACTGCAAGATGTTTTTAGTATTTCGGTATACCTTATGCAGCACTACTTGGCGTTTGTCATGGATATTTTCTTCAATGGCATCCCATCCGGAAATTGTCCCCAGCTGGACCTTTTGCGTCATATCGCCTACATAAATAACGGATTGATTTTTTTCTTCCAAGCACTTTTTTATAAGCCGCAGCTGTTCCGGCAAATAGTTTTGGAATTCATCGATTACGGCCAAATTATATGACATTTTTTTAGCGGCTTTTTTTGTTTCTATTTTTCCGAATTTGTTTTCGATGAGATATTCGCTGACGATTTCCAGCTTCCTGTTTTTTTGATAGAAACTCTTGAGAAGGATGGTCAGATCGATCCGGTCCAGAGTGTCGGATTCCATCTGCTTTTGAAAAATTTCTTTCTGCTTGTCGCTAAAAAACGGTGCATAGATTTTTTTAAGCAAAGAGAAGCCGGAATCATTCTTGAGTCGGTGTTTTTTTAGAGCCTGAAGCTTCGAGAACTCAAAGAGATCGAGGTTTTCTTCGCTTTCTTCGTGAAAAATAAATCTGGGAGCATATCCGGATTTGAGCTTGAGAATGGACATGGCCCATTCGGAGAAGGTGGTGATAAAAATATCATTGATGCCGAGTCCTGGAAGAAGCTGGGAGAAATATTCCTTAGTGCCGTTATCCTGGACAAAAACAACGATGGATTGGCTGGGGTATTTTTCCGCCAGATCGGGAGACTGATTCATATAAGCTACGCGATGAAGGGCGAGGGTGGTTTTTCCGCTGCCGGCCGGACCTGAAATAAGAAATGATCCCACATGGTGGGCGCGGATCACTTGATCTTGAAGTTTCTCCATTTGGGCTACAATTTCAGGCAGGGCAAAAGATGACTTGAGAACGGAAAAGTGTTCTTGGAAAATAAGCTTGCGCGGATATTCAGTCGATTCGCTGGAAAGAAATTTTATTCTTCCCTCTACAATCATGTATTGATCTTTACGCAAGAGAAGAGCGTTTTGTTGTTTGCCGCTGGGAAGAAAATAGCTCACCTTGCCTGGGTTTTCAAACCGGATAGCAGAAGCGGGGGTGACCCAGGAATAAATGGAATCCTGATTGAAATTGAATTTTCCAAAATAGAAAGTGTGGGGCTTGCTTTCTTCATCAAAAACCACGTCACAACGGACAAAGTACGGGGATTTTTCCAAGTGGGAAAGTTCAGCCAGTCTTTTTTTATGATAGTTCTGCACCTGTTTTTCTACTGGTCGATCAAATTCAGGCAAGGATAGATATATCTCTTCGCTTCTTTTGATCGCCATGATAGTTTCTTGCGATGATTTTTCGATGTGGCTGCAAGTTTTTTCTACATGAGTTTTGGCCTCAGATAGGAGTTTTTCTTTGGACATAAGATTTGGATTAGATGGAAATTAAAAAATCAACCCATCGGCTTTTTACAAAAAATTGCATTTTTGGCACAATTTGTTCGCCTTGGGGTTGATTTTTTGAAGAAGCGTTTGATACGATGCTGCTAAAGAAGAATCTGATACTATCCATCATAGCACTAGATTTCCATTTTGGCAAGATGCGGCGTCTGAAATAAAATTTGAATAAGAATGAGTTTGCAAAATAGATCAAATGGGTGTAGGATGAAAAATTATAACGATGCCTTCTGCAGCGACTTGATAATTTTTTTAGAATAAAAAATTTGGCTCGTTAGAGATTCTAATTTCAATCAAAACATATGTGTGAATTTGAAACGCCTTTGTTCATAATCTATTCGTATGTGTCGGTAATAACTCTTGCGCTCATCACTTCCTTCAGCATTTTTCTCAATGATAGGAAAAATTCGCAGAACCGCAATGCCTTCTATTTCATTTCTATCATTGCCTTGTGGACGATAGGCGATTTGGTGCAATGGACCACTGAGAGCGCCAGTGTAAGTTATATTTTTTTCCGCTTGTCATATCTGGTGGATTTTTTTTATCTTTTTTTCCTATATTTCGCCTATGCCATGGTGGGCAAGGAATTGGGCTGGAAAAAGAAGCTGGTGTTCGCCTTGCCGCTTTCTTTGACGGTTTTTGCGGTAGCGAAAAAATATGCCATCGGAAGCGTTGATCCGGAGACCTGTGAATATGCCTTGGGCTGGTATATCTATGTGAGTCTTTTTTTGAATCTGGCTTATGCCCTTTGGGCTTCCATGATACTTTTGAGGAAATATTTCGATCCTTTCATATGGCATAATAAGAAAAAACAAATCAGGATTCTAGTGTTCGCGATCATGTCTTTCGTTTTATGGAGCATCGCCTATGAAGCGCTGGATCTTTTCAGGATAGCGGAAAAAATGCAGATAGACATTTCTCCATATTTCATACTGGGCAATCTTTTTTTCCTGACGCTTATAGTTCTTGCTGTCATAGAATATGAATTGTTCGATTTCAAGGTTCTTCCCAGGAAATGGTTCGTCTTTTCCATTTTTTCTGCAATTTTCTGGGGGATGTTCTTCCTCACCCTAACCCCTGTTTTCTATTCCATCCTTCTGATTTTTTATGTGGCTATCATTTGGATTTTTTGGGGGAAATAGGATTAATTTCAGTTTGACTATGATGCAGAATTTGTTAAAATAGAATATATGAAGAAGAAAAATCAAAAAATTGAAGATAAGACATATAAATCCGATGAAGTGATGTCAATGTTGGAGAATATTAATGATGGGATACATGTCATTTCCGAGCAGCATGGAGATATTGTGATTAGGTTAGATAATCTTGAGGGTCGTTTTGATAATCTCGAAGGCCGCTTTGACCGCATGCAAGATGATATTACTGAAATTAAACATAGGCTTTCTGAAAAAGTTGATCGCGATGAATTTAATAAGATGGAAAAAAGAATGGTTAAATTGGAAAAACTGGTTTTTGCTAAATTAACTTAAACTATTTTGCCAATGAGAATACGAAAAGACTTAAGCAGTCTTTTTTTGATGGTGCGAATGAAAAAGTCGCTAGCATGCCGAAATGATTATTTCTTAAGTTTTATTTTCATGGATTTGACAATAGTAGGCTAGGATGATATAAGTTAAGATAAAATATATGAATAGGAATCATAAAAATTTGATGGATTGCAAGCTAAATGGAAAAGACTTTCCAATAGTTTTCGATTACAAAAAAACTATCTCGCAAGTCGGTTTTTTGGCCCAGAAGATTTTTATGAATTTATTTAATTTGCGGACGCCTCGCATTCATTAAGGTTCAGGCATAATTCATACTAAAAATCATCTCGGCCAGACAAAGGTCGAGTTTTTGTTTACAAATTTTAAGTTGAATATATGCCCATATACCACGAAAATCGAATAGGTCTAGAAAAGATCGGAGTCGCATCTCCAATGTCTTTCGATTGTAAAACAACTTCAAAAGTTGTTTATCTGACCCAGGCGGTTTTCGCGGATATAAATATTTTTAAGCGCATGCTTTTCTAAGCTTCTGAATAAAAATCTTTCTTTCTAAACCATCTCGGCTAGATAAAAAGCCGAGCTTTTTGTTTCTAGACAGTACTTTTACAATTGAATAATTTCGCCAGCAATGGTGTTGGCAAATTGAAGCAGTAAAAAATCAATTTGATGGAGGTTGTCATGCTGCAAGGAAAAAGAATTTTTTTAGGGCCGATGGAGAGAGGAATGATGGACAAACTTTTGAAGTGGTTTAATGATGGGGAGGTGATGCAATATATTGCCGTATATCTTCCTATGACGGAGATGGCTGAAGAAAAGTGGCTGGAGGCACTGGGCACCACGCGCAAAAACACGGATACTGTCTTTGTGATATACGTGCTTGATGGTGAAAATAAAATTCCTATAGGCACTTGCGGCATCCATAATATTGATTGGAAAAATAGGGATGCTGAAATCGGCATTGCTATCGGCGAAAAGAAGTACTGGAGCAATGGCTATGGATCGGAAGGCATTAAACTTCTAATTGATTATGCTTTCAACCAGCTGAATCTGCGCCGTATTTCTTCGCGCGCCTATTGCTTCAATGTCAAAAGTGTCCGGATGCACTTCAGGTTGGGAGCGGAATTGGAAGGTATTCTGCGAGAAGCAGTCTTCAAAAACGGCCGCTATCAAGATGTTCTTTGCTTCGGAATTTTGAGAAGCGAATGGAAGAAAAATAGGAAATAATCTCACAGGCGCTTTGAGAAAAATCAAAGCGCCTTTTATTTTCGAGAAAAAGTTCTATAATTGGAATATGAGCAACAATATTTTCTATTTCATCCGACATGCGGAAACCCAAAAAGATTCTAGTGTTCCATCTATCCGATGGGGACTTTCTGATGCGGGAGAAAAGCAATCTCAGGAAATCGCAATTGCGAATACATTCAATACGATAGATATCATCATCTCTTCAGAAGAAGAAAAAGCTTATGCGACTGTAAAATTTTTAGCGGGGAAATTAGAAAAGAATGTTTTGAGAATGAGCGAATTCAATGAAATGGTCAGGGGAGAAAAGTTTTTGTCGAAAGAAGAATTTGAAAAACTTAAAAGAGAAAAATTAGAAGACTTGGATTGCAAAAAAGACGGTGGTGAATCGGGACGGGAAGCGCTAGCTAGATTTGAAAATGGAATCAAGGAGTTGGATGATGCATATGAAAACAAGACGATTATGATTGCTTCTCATGGCACAGTCCTGGCTCTGTATTTTGCAAAACTTGGTAATACTTGGAATGATATCTATACCCGCTGGAGCCGGACCGGTTTTTGCGCTTGGGGGAGGGTGGCGGATGGGGTTGTAGAAAGGGATGTTACGAATAGAGATGAATTGTATAAATAATGAATTACATAGAATTATATAGATTGTCATAATTATATAGACTTGACGGTTTATGTTAAAGTTGCTACCTTTAAGCGAAACTATAAAGGTAGTTTCGTGGAGCCTTAAAAAGGGCGGCACCTTTAAAATAGTATTTCTGAAGAAGAGGAGTATGGGATATGGAAAAAAAGCTTGATATACTCGCATTATCATTTACAAACAGATGTAATTTAAGTTGCACGCACTGCGGATACGACAATCTCAATCGCAATCAGAATGACGAGGTCGGCGTCGATTTTTTTGAAAGATTACTCGCCGAAGGTAAGGAGATGGGTGTTTCGGGAGTCAATATCACCGGCGGAGAGATTTTTATTCGTCCAGACTGTGAACAATTGATTCAGTTGGCCTGCGAAATGGGATTCTTTGTTACTCTGGAATCAAATGGGACTTTGATTGAAGATCGGCAACTGGACTTTCTTAAAAGTCTTGGTGACTCAATCAGGATTGCAATCAGCTTGGACGGTATAACGGCTGAGGTGCATGATTCAATCCGGGGGCTGGGTGCATTCGAGAAGACAAAAAAAGTGATTGAGAAGTTGTCTCAATTATCTATACCGGCACGAATCAACACTGTTATGCAAAAAAGCAATCTGACTCAGATTATGCTAATTGCAGAATATGCTGTTGATAAGTTAGGAATTGGCTTTCGTTTGCTCCCATTTATCCTTGAATATGGAAAAGGAACATGTGCATGCAAAACATCAGGTGTGCCGTACGATGAGATGAGAGAGGTTCTTGAAGAAGGATTTTATCCATTTATTCGGGAAAGAAATCATCCACAGAACATTACCGTCGGACTGAATATGGCTCTTGTTCCTATGGATATTGAAGGTCATTTGATATGCCCTTGGGGTAAATCAATGCTCGGAGTCGGTCCGACTGGTATTGCTAGCCTTTGCCATGTCTCAAATAATAACGACATGTTCGTTTTTGGAGACTTGAAAGAGACTAGCCTCGAAAAAGTGTGGCTTGGAAGTGAGAAGCTTGAAAAATTTCGCACATTTGACCCAGATACATTGAAGGGTATTTGTGGAAATTGCCTTGCTCGTTCTGTTTGTCGCGGAGGATGTAGGCTGAATGCTTTTTCTGCTTATGGCGATTTTCTTGCTCCAGATTCACAGTGTCAATCAATTTATGCTCTTGGGTTTTTCCCTGAGTATGCAGTGGATGATTCTGAAAGGATTACCTCTTATCCATAAACCAGCTTTTGATTTTTGAAGCAATAAGAAAATAAAAAGGAGGTGATACAAGTGAAAAAGCTTTTTATGGCGAAAGTCGCAAAGGCTGCATCTAAAGTGATGTACAACTGCCGCATGGGATGATTCAGTTCCCTGGTGTATAGATTATCCATTTTAACAGGGGGGAATTAAGAAATTTTGATTCCCCTCTCATTTTGTAAAGGAGCAGAAATGAAACTATCTCCCTTTTGGCATTACATAGAAAAAGTTGACTCACTATGGCATTCATTGAATTTTGAGTGGAGAAAAGCTTCGCAGGAGATAGTAGATGTTTTCAAAAAACGCTCCTGTGCGGATTTAAGTTTGTTGTCCTATGAGACCAAAGAACAGATGAACAAGAATGGATTTTTTTCAACGATAGCGGAGGATGAGAAAATAATCGCAACTTTTCTTCTCACAAAAAGAAAAAGTGAGATAAAAAGCTTGTATTTGATAATGTCGACGAATTGCAATCTAGCTTGTTCCTATTGCCTGTATGCCCCAAGTCAAAGCGGTTCTCTATCAAAGAGTGGCAAAAATTTGACGCAAAAAGAAATATTTAATGCTTTGCGATTGTTTCAAGCAAAAACCTGTCAGAATAAACGAGATGCTCCTGGCTATTGGGAGCAGATAACCTTTTATGGAGGCGAACCATTGCTAAACATGAAAGGGCTGAAGTTTGGAATTGAAATGATTGATCGAATCAAGAGAGAAGAGCGGATATGGGGCAATCTCAAAATAATCATTGATACGAATGGTACATTGATTGATGATGATTTTATTGATTTTGCAAAGAAAAATCAACTAAGTCTTCAAATCTCAATTGATGGTCCTCGTGAGATTCATGATTCGGCTCGGAAGTTTAAAAATGGCAAAGGAACATTTGATAGAGTGCATAGGGCGATGGAAAAATTATCAAAAGAAAAAGTAAAATTCTTGCCTTTAATAACGGTTTCACCCGCGAACATTAATTTTCTTCCCAAGTCTATTGAATGGCTATGTAGCAATTTTGCAATTGATGAAATTGCAATGAATCTGCTTATGCATACAGGAGGAGATTTAGGTATTTCATATGGCAAATTAGCCGCAGAGGCTATGCTTTCTGGTCATAATACCGCCAAGCGATTTAATGTTTGCGATCCAGTTTTTGATGATGTGCTGAAGCGTTTTGCAGCTCCAAACATTGCATCAGAAATTTGTGGTGCTGGTATAAAAATAGCTGCATTTCCAGGAGGGAATTTGCATGCTTGTCAGGCTTTAGAAAATTGCGGAGAAGGTCTTCTTGGCCAAACCACTGATTTTGATGAAAAGTGTCTAAATTGGCAAGAATGGAAAAAAAGATCTCGCTTTTCCAATCAAAATTGCCTAAGATGCCCAGTGCTTGGTCTTTGTGGAGGAGGATGTGCTGCCAGTGCATTTGTTGCTTCGGGTAGTATTAACGACATTGATCCGTATTATTGCGAATGGATAAAAAAGCTGTTCGAATTATGGATTGACGGAGAGATAAAGTAGTACTTAGCCAGGAATGTTTTCCTGGCTATTTTTAATTAGAAATATTATAATGTATTCATGAATAAATTTGTTTTAAAAAAAGGAGATATGATTGGTGTTATTGCCCCATCTAGACCGCTTTGGAATATACAAAAAGAGGTTGATTTAGGTTTGGAGAGGCTTGAGAAAAATGGTTTTGTGATAAAAAAAGGAAAACATCTAGATAAACATTCGTATTATTCAGCTGGGAGCAAGGAAGAGCGAGTTGAGGATTTGCATGCTATGTTTATGGATAATGATGTCAAGGCGATTATTTGCGCTACTGGCGGATCAAGCTCTATTGATTTGATAAGAGATATTGATTTTGATGTTATCAAAAAAAATCCAAAACCTTTCATCGGTTATAGTGACATCACAACGTTGCTTTTGGCCATCGAAAGAAATATAGAAGGAATTGCCATTCATGGGCCTAATGCGTATGAGCTATCTTATATTAGTGAAAAATCATTTACTCAATTTATGGGAGTATTGAAAAATTCTCAAGAGGCAGTCATAGTTTCTGGGGATATAAAAGTTATACGGCACGGCACGGCATCTGGAAAAATTTTAGGAGGGAACATTACTTTGATAAATGCTCTACTGGCAAATGATTTCTTGCCAAATTTTGATGATAAAATTTTATTCTGGGAGGAAATAGGCGAAGCTCCGGCCATGCTTTCGTTTAAGCTGCGCGAATTAGAATTGTCTGGAAGAATGAAAAATATTAAAGGGATGATAGTTGGCTTTCTGTCTGATTGTGTTGATAAGAAATATCCACAGGATAATAAGGGTATCGAAGAAATTGTGTTGGATGTTTTTTCTGGTTATGAGTTTCCTATTATTCAGTGGAATTATTTTGGACATGACATACCTGATTTTTATTCTTTTCCATATAAGATGACTTGCGAAATTGATACTGGGAAAAAACAATTAATCCTGGAATAATCAACCCGAACAGATATGGGAGGAAGGATCCCTTGATTTTTTAGTTATCTTATGCTACATTTCCATAAATGAAGATTGATAAGGGAATAAATCAGTATGGCTGTATTTTTGGTGAAATAATATTTTTTGGTAGAATAAAGTGCATAATGCACTTTAACCCGCTAAATGGCATTATTTTTTACGGAGTTTTCATCTAAAAGGAGGACTAACATGTCCAACAATCGGTTTAAGCCAAAAAAGGTTAAGGGTAAAAAAGAAAAGAAGGAAAAAACCAACAATCCTGACTTGCATAAGCCGGGTAATGTCGGAGGCGTTTTTAAACAAAACAGTTCGACAAAGAAGGTTCACAAGAACAGGAAGTTCTAACGCAACTTAGCTGTATGCGATATTCCTTTAAGATCTCTGATGGTCTTGAAGGTTTTTTATTTTTAGGTTGGTTTATTTATTAGAGAGTTTAAATAAAAAGGCGCCGGATAAATTTATCCGGCGCATGAGAGATATTAATCTATTCGAACAATTTCTCCTAGAGGCAATTTTAGGCTCCAAAGAACCCCTATTCCACGCAAGAAATCCTGATCGTGGCTCACAATTATCAATGCTCCTTTGTATGATAATAGTGCTTGAGTTAAGCTGTCGCGAGATGCTTGATCTAGATGATTTGTTGGTTCATCCAGCAGGAGCATATTTGATCCGCTGAGCATTATTTTACACAACGCTAATCTTGCTCGCTCGCCTCGACTTAATGTGCCCACCCTTTGATTTGTTCGGTCACTTGGAAACAGAAAGTGAGACAGGGCTCCTCGAACGATTTGAGTTGAAAGGTCACTATTTGCTTGCTTGACCTCCTCTAAAACGGAGAATGCATCATTTAAACCTTCTTGTTCCTGTCTATACCATCCCATCTCAACTTTTGGGTTTAATATGACCTTACCCTTGTCTGGTTTCATTTCAGTATAAATGATTTTTAACAAGGTGGTTTTTCCAGCACCATTTTCCCCAAGAATACCAATTCTTTCGGTTGGACCAAGTTCAAAAGAGATTTCATCTAAAATTCTTCTTTTGCCAAAAGATTTAGAAACTGCTTGGATGTTTAGCGCTGATGATCGAAGAGGTTTTCGTGGAGAGATTTGAAACTTCATCTTTCTAAGCTGTCTCACTGGTGCGATGATTTGCTTTTCGAGTTTCGCGACAAGCTTCTCTCGAGAATGTTTCATTTTCGATTTGTTCTGAGGAGCTTTTTTGATAAAGCGCCTATGTCGTTCTATTTCGGACAAAAGCTTTTCTGTCGCTCGTGATGATGCGATACCTTCCTTTTGGCGAAGATGGATAAACTTAGAAAAATTGCCTGGGTATGATTTGAGGTGTCTATCCTCAAGTAGAAGTATGCGATTTACGATACTATCTAAAAATTCTGGAGCGTGAGAAATTACAAGGATGGGTTTGCGTATTCTTGCTAAATAATTGGTAAACCATTTTACTGATTCTTCATCAATATGATTAGTTGGCTCATCAAGTAGCAGTAAGTCAGAATCCTCATAAAGCATCCTTGCTAATGCCAAGCGCGTTTTTTGCCCACCACTCATGTTAATGATTTTTTCGCTAAGCTGTACATTGCCAATGCCCAGCCCATCTAAGATGCTTGCAATATCATCTTTTGATCTATAACCCTCCTTCTGGTTAAACTCTTCCTGGAGCCTTATGTATTCATTTATTGAATCCATGTCGGCCTGACTGTTTTCCTGATCAATTAAAGCTCCGAGTTCTTCCATCCTCTTTCGGATTACGACAAGATCTCTGCCTTCAAGCATAAAGGATAAAACGGTTAGATCTAATTGCTCAGGTGATAGAGTGAGATGTTGAGGGACATAACTGATTTTATAAAGCTTTTTTGAAATAGAAATATTTCCACTATCGGCGGCTAATTCTCCTGTTAAGATTCGCAAAAGGGTTGTCTTACCTGATCCATTGACGCCCACTAGACCAACCTTATTTCCGGGATTGATTGAAAAAGAAACTCCCTCTAAAATGGAGCGACCTTCGAAAGAAACAGATATATTGGATACATTAATCATGGCTATACTCCTCCTATTCCATGTTTATGGAATTTATGATATTGTAAATTGTTAAAGTGCGTCAAAATATCTCCCTGTAGTCTATTGTAGGCTTATCTTATTGTCAATGTTATTAGATAAAATATGTATTTATTGAATCTAATATAATTGAATAGAGTTTTTTATTCCAATACTCGTGTTTGACAAAAAACCGCCAGTTTGCTAGGTTGGAATTAATCTTATGGAAAATATTTTTATCCAATCAGAGAGCGAGCCATATTCGACAGATAGCATAACAACCATTTCATTGTGCAATTTTTAAGCAACCGCCTCGGGGCGGTTTTTTTGTATATCAATAATGTAAATGTATGTGTGAATTTGAAACGCCCTTGTTTATAATCTATTCCTATAGCTCGGTAATAATCTTGTCTCTTATTATCGCTTTTAGCATACTGTTAAAGAATCCCAAGCATTCGCTCAATCGCAGTGCCTTTTATTTCATCTCTATTCTTGCCTTATGGACAATGGGGGATTTGGTGCAATGGCTGACGCGCAATGTCCAAATAAGCGAATTTTTTCTTCGCCTGTCTAACCTGGTGGATTTTTTCTTTTTATTTTTTCTTTATTTTGCATATGCTTTGATAGGCAAAGATTTGAATTGGAAAAAGAAATTAATTTTTGCTCTGCCGATTTTTATAACAGTTTTTTTAGTTGTGGGAAATTATGGCATGGGGAATGTCGAACCGCTATATTGTGATTATGACTCAGGTTGGGTTATCTATTATAGTCTATTTATTGACTTGGTATATTCAGTGTGGGCTTCAGCGATCCTCATAAAAGAATATCTTCGTCCGTTAGCTTTTTATAAAACTAAATTACAGATAAAGGTTTTGGTTTTTACAATCATCTCATTTATTTTGCTGAATATCGCTTACGAGACAGTTGATATTTTCAGAGTAATGGATAAATTGAATATTGAAATTTCCCCCTACTATGTTTTGGTTAATTTATTTTTTCTTGTTCTTATGATTTTTAATATAATCGAATACGATTTATTTGAATTTTCCTCTGTTCCTAGAAGATGGTTCGCCTTCTCGGTTCTTTCCGTTATTTTTTTGGGGATGTTTTTTCTTTCTCTTACGCCGTTGTTTTATTTTATTCTCCTAATCTTCTATATTATGATTATTTGGATGTTTTGGGGAAGATAGGATGGCTAAATTTGAGAGTGTAAAAAATAAAGGCTTTAAAAAGCCTTTTTTTGATGAACTAAGATATAAACTTTTTTATATGTTAATATGTTTAACAGAGTAGCATTTCAGCTTTGACAAAAGCTGAATTTTATGCTACAATAGTAAGTCATAATGATATTGGATCATTTTTGGCAAAGGTTAGCACCTTGAAATTGAAAATCCTGCACAGTTTTGTGCGACAACATATATGGAGGTTAAATATGTTCTTTGGAGAATGGATGCTGTATGCGATACCGTTTTTGATGTTTTTCAGCGCAGTGAATGTAATGGATACTTTCTTCATCGCTGAAGAAATATACAAAGATGCATATGAGACAATGATAGTATCCTCTCTTTTTAAGATAATAGGAATTATTATTGTCGGAGCTGTTTTTTTCAAAGAAACACTAGCTCTCCCATTGGAAGTGATTGCACTTTCCGTTTTAGGCGGAATTTTGCTTTCAATCTCATTTCTCTTTTGTAGCATGTCACTGTTTAAGTATAATGACATGGCGCTGATCCATGTTTTCTGGGGCCTTTCGACTCCCGTAACGGCTGTTATGGCTTGGTTTTTCTTGAAGGAAGATCTGGGCATAGCTTCTTATTTGGGAATGGCAGTTATTATCGTCGGTGCAGGTCTTCTAAGCTTTTCCAAGAAAAGCTTGAAGTGCAATTTGGGGAGTTTTTCCTTGATGATGATTCCTCTGATTGTGTTCTACTCTTTGTCAGAAGTAGTGATGAAACATGTGGAAGAGGGTTTGCACGCAGATTTTTGGGCAACTTTTTCTTGGGTTTGTGTGGGTCAGGTAATATTTGGCTTGATCCTGCTTGCCGTAAGGTATGGAAAAGTTAAAGAAAGAAAGCTTTTTCAGCGGATTGCAAATGCCAAGAACAGGAATCTCTTTGTAATTTCAGAGATGTTCGAACTTTTGGGAACATTCTTTATGATGCTCTCAATTGCAAAAACTCCCTCGGTTACATATTTTGCAGTCATGGATTCCTTTCTGCCATTGATGGTTATCATTCTTACTGGAACTACCGGATCAGTAATGATCATGTTGGGCAAAAGCAAATCTTTGAGCGTTGTGTTTAAAGAAAACCATCTCGCTGGAATTGCTGCCAAGGTAGCAGCGATTATAATGATGGCATTCGGAGTGTATGTTATGTCATGCTCATCTCAGGATGCGATGAATATCATTAATAATCTTAGTCGGGCTGGGCAGGGGTTATTCAATAATGTGGAAAAAGTTTTCTTTATTGATGATCTCTTTCGTTTCCTTGTCGGTCTGCTCGGGTAGAGAGTTATCTGGTGTAGGGTTGCATCCGCAATCCTACACCTTGTTTTTTTAACCCAGACTTATGATGCATGTTACTAAGCATTAAATGTTGTTTTTTTAATAGAAATACTTTATAATTATTATATCAGTTAGAAGATTAAATTTATTCAATTATGTCTAAAAAAAGAAGAATTTTATTTGTATCTCGTGAACTTATTGCTGGGGACTTGGCATATAGATTGAAAAACGAAGGTTGTGAAGTTAAGTTGTATATTGAAGGAAAGGATGAAAAAGAGTGTTTTGATGGGATGATCGAAAAGACTGGTGACTGGAAGGGCGAGTTGGGTTGGGTTGGAAAAGACGGACTTATTATATTTGATGATGTTGGATATGGAGAAATCCAAGATAAATTAAGAAGTGATGGGTATTTAGTAATCGGTGGCAGTGGTGATGGAGACAGGTTGGAGTTAGATAGAAAATACGGACAGGAAGTATTGAAAGCATGCGGTGTCGAATTTAGCGATGAATTTGAAACTAAGCCCTTTACAATAAATTCAGCATTAGATTTTGTTAAAAAAAATAAAGGCAGATGGGTTTTTAAGCAGGATAATCATGATGAGGCAGTCACATATATTAGTGAGAGAGAGGATGGATCTGACTTGATAAGTATTTTGGAAAGCTATAAAATCCGATTTGGAGGATCATATAAATGCAGCTTGCAAAAAAGAGTTTTTGGAGTTGAGATTGCTATAGGAAGGTTTTTTGATGGTCATGACTGGGCTGGTCCATTGGTTTTTAATATTGAATATAAGAACGTTCATAACGATGATATCGGCCCACTGGGAGGAGAAACTGGAACATTGATGTGGTACGATTCTGATGAAAAGAAAAAACTTTTTCAAAAAACTCTTGCAAAACTGAAACCACATTTACAAAAAAGCAATTACAAGGGATATGTGGATGTTAATTGTATAGTTTTAAATAAGAATAATGTTTATCCTTTAGAAATAACCTCAAGATTTGGTTCATCTACAAATGAAACTCAAAGTGAAATTCATAATTCACCTTGGAACGAATTTCTATTTTCAGTTGCGAAAGGAGAAAATTATCGTTTAAAATATAAAAAGGGTTATGCTATTAATGTTGCTTTGACAGTATCTCCTTTTCCATACAGAACGTCTGATGAGAGACTTAGTCAAAAAGGGGTTGATATTTTTTTTGATAAGGGATTGCTAGAAAAGCAGCTTCCTCATATTCATTTTGAAGAAGTGTCATGTAAAAAAGAGAATGGCATGGATAGATATTATATAGCATGCAATACAGGATATGTTTTATATATAACTGGGACCGGAAATGCAGTAGAAAAGGCTAGAGAAAAAGTTTATAAAATAATTAATAAGATAATAATTCCGAAAATGTTTTATCGAACGGACATCGGATTGAGGTTTGTGAGAAAAGATCAGGAATTACTAAATAAATGGGAATGGATATAGAAAACAAGGAAGAGGGTTTTAATGGGTATAGCTGCAAGAAATATATAGGAGATTGTTGCGGCAACAGTTTTGTTATTCTGGATTGCAGAGGGGATGATTTGAACAAAGAATTCAAATCCAGATTTGCTTCGGAAAACATTGCTAAATACAATGTCGACTCCGCTCTTTATTTGGAAAAATCAAGAAAATTCGATATTTTTATGGAGATTTTTGAAAAAGATGGATCTGAATCAGAATCTTGCGGGAACGGGACAATCTTAATTGCTTATCTTTTGGGACTTAACGAAGGTATCGTAGAAATGAAAGATAATGCAGCCAAGATAACCGGTGATTCTGAGCGGCAAGGTATATCTATGAGTATGAAATTCGCAGGATTGAAAAAAATTGAAGGAAAAGATGATTGTGTGTTTGTTAAGATGGGGGAGCCTCATATAGTCTGTTTGGTGGATGATGTGAATGAATTTGATCTGATTAAAAAAGGAGAAGAATTTCAAAAAGATTATCCTGGAGGGGTCAACGTTGATGCCATACAGAAAGTAAATGACCATTCATATCTGATTCGAACGTATGAAAGAGGGGTCTTTGCTGAGACCAAATCATGCGGCACCGGATCATTGTCATCCTACATCGCGGTTTCTTATTTTGTTGAAAATCTTCACAAAGATCCGATTGAATTTAGAAGCGCCGGCGGCAGTCATTGGGTTTCCAATAATAATGGTGATTTATTAAAATTAGAAACATTGAAGAAATTTTGCAAATTAAGGGAGATGTAATTTGTTTAAATAGATTTATTTTTAAAAATATTCTATATGAATAAGATAGAAAAAAGAGAATTTTCATGGATGAATCCATCGCTTGAAATTCGTGATACTAATAAATACGGAAAAGGTGTCTTTGCAAAAGAGGATATTAAAAAGAGTGAAATACTGACTATTTTTGGCGGTTATGTCAAGACTATTATTGAAGAGGAAAAATTGGATAATGCTGTATCAGATGAAGGTATACAAATAAGTGACAAGCTTTGTTTTGGAATTTTACAAAAAGAAGATTTGGAGGGAGCTAGTTTTTTTAATCACAATTGTAATCCAAATGCTGGATTTAAGGGGCAAATTTTTTTGGTATCAATGAGAAAGATAAAAAAAGATGAAGAGATTTGTTTTGATTATGCAATGGTTTTATCAAAAAGCAAGGGAGCTAAGTTTTATAAGATAAAGTGTGGGTGTGGATCAACAAATTGCAGGAAATTTGTCACGGATAATGATTGGAAAAGAAAGGATTTGCAAGATAAATATGATGGTTTTTTTCAATGGTATTTGCAGGAAAAAATAAAAAATAAAAAATAAAAAATATGATATACAATTTAATATCAAATGTAGAAAGTTGCTATGTTGATCTTCCAGCATTACTTTATTATTCCCATTGGCCGTCTATAATACTGTCATTGTTTTTTGGTTTTTTTGTTTTTTTTAAAAGCAAGCGCTCACTATCTGGAGGTGTGTTATTATCTATTGCAGTATCTTTTTCTGCTTGGGCTGCCTGTAGTTTAATCGTTTGGATAACATATAATAGCGTAACATATTCTTTATTTTGGTCATTTTTTGAAACTCTATCGGTTTTATTCTTTTCTCTGATCTTATATTTTATTTATGTTTTTATTGAAGAAAAAGATGTTTCTTTCGCAACGAAGCTCGTTTTTATATTTCTTTTCTTACCAATAATATGGATGTCGTCCACTGGCGGTTATTTGACTGGATTCGATTCTGTCAATTGCGAGCCTCTCGTTAATGATAATTTTCTTTATTATTCTTACTTTCTCAAGGGTTTAATTTCTTTCTCGGTAATGGTCTTTCTGCTTAATAGATACATCAAATATAGTAAAGACGCAGTTAAAAGGAATAAGATTATATTTGTAGGTATCGGCTCTATTTTGCTTTTGCTATCATTTTTGTTTACTCAGTACGCTACAGATTTTATTTTTGAAAATTATTATGAACCGGAATTCTATGGCATGTTCGCTATAGATATTTTCATCGCTTTCCTTGTTTATTTAATCGTTAAATACAAGGCCTTCAATATAAAACTCATCGGAGCCCAAGCTTTGATTTTTGGTCAGTTTATTTTGATTGCTTCTATGCTGACTTTTGCGAGCAGTTTGATGAATAGGACATTGATAGGGATCACTCTTTTCATAACCACTGTCATGGGCTGGAATTTGGTCCGTTCGGTGAAAAAAGAGATAGCTTTGAAGGAGGAGCTGGAAATTTCTAATGAAGAGCTTTCAGAGAGAAAGGATCAGTTGCAGGTCATGGCGGACAAGCTGGCGCAGTCTAATGACCAGTTGAGAGTTTTGGACAATGCCAAATCGGAGTTTATTTCCATCGCTTCGCATCAGCTCCGGACTCCGCTGACTGCCATCAAAGGATTTATTTCGCTTCTTCTGGAAGGCTCATACGGAGAGGTGCAGGAGAAGCACAAGGAGGTTCTGAATAAAATCTATACCAGTAATGAGCGTTTGATCACTTTGGTAGAAGATTTGCTCAATATTTCTCGGATTGAATCTGGAAGAATGGAATTTAAATTTGATACTTGGGATCTGGAGAAAATCTGCAAAGAAGTGCTGGACACTTTTGTACTTCGAGCCAAAGATCATCATCTATATTTGGAATATAAGGCTCCGGAAACTCCGCTTCCTGANNGGAATCGGAATCCCGGCTACGGAATTGCCATATCTTTTTGCCAAATTCTCCCGTGGCAAGGACATATCACGCCTCAACACCGGCGGAACCGGATTGGGACTCTATGTGGGCAAGAACATGATCGAATCCAACGGCGGACGCATCTGGGCCGAATCAGAGGGTCAGGACCGCGGTTCGCGCTTCATCATTGAAATCCCATTGGTCCAGTCAGAAGAGCTTTTGAGCAGGTGGGGATAGAGATAGTATATAGTTGATAGTTTGTAGTTCTTGGTTGATGGTTTGTAGAATATTTTAATAAAAAAAGGCTATTTTAAGGCCTTTTTTTGTTGCATTGACAAAACACCAGACAATATGTTAGAATGTTTTATGATCATTAAAAAGTGAATATTAATTTACTCGAAAGAGTGAAAGAAAACCTATTTAATGATGTATTATCTACAGCTCTTAATACGGCATTTTTCATGTCGAAACAATATTATATTATTAAAAAGCGTCATTGACGCGTTATCGTAAGGAGAAAAAAATGGGAAGACAAGGCAACTATGATGGTTTTGATCTCAGCAATCTCAAGTCGGGCGTTATTCTTACGCCTGAAGAAATGGAAGTGATCGTAAAGATGAGCCAAGATCCGAGTCTGGACGAGACGATGGTACTCGTATTGCCAGATCCAATGGAGGCTTTCGGAGCCTAAATAACGCACAGAGGTGCATCGCACATTTGTGTGAAAAGGGAGACAACGCTGTTGGCTCCCTTTAAAATTGAAAACCAAGGACTATCTATATCATGGAGAGAGAAAGAGAAAAGGTTTGGAAACGAGAAGCTTCTCTTGAGATGGAAATTTCTTTGCGGAGAATAAAAAAATCGCTTGAAGCGGGAAACATTTCTTTATGTATCAAAGAAATAATGACATTGGCGGTAGCCAATCGGGCTACGGATATCCATTTAGAGGCTCATAGGATGTTTATGAGAGTAGACACGGTTATGTGTCTCATTTTGGACGATATACAAGACGGCGTGTTTATCTCTATCATACGAGGCTTCTATGCTCTTACAAAGGGACAACAGATAAATCAGCGCAAAACCAATAGAGGTTCTTTTGTTCATGAAATTCTTGCTGTGTCTAAACCGGGAAAAAATGTATTAGGCAAGCTTCAGACATATGAAATAGCCTGCAGAATAACGGTGATGCCTACAGCTACCGGAATTATGGCGGCCTATATCAGACTGCGTGATCCGCACCACATTCCTCCCTTGGATAAGCTGGGATTGTTGTCGGAAGATTTGGAAATGATCCAAAGAATTGTCATTCAGAGATATCGGAGCACTGGAGTTTTTCTGGTGACTGGCCCTACCAATTCTGGAAAATCAACCCTGCTTCTTTCCATTCTTGAGGAGATATATAAAAAGGCTGAAGGAAAGATTTCTGTGGCGACTATTGAGGATCCTGTAGAAATCAAAATGAAAAATTTCGCGCAATTCTCCATTAATCCTGGGGCTGGAATGACCTTTGGTGATGCTGTGAGGGATGTATTGACGTGCGATAAAGACCTTCTGTTTGTAGGAGAGATAAGAGATCCGGATACTGCCCAGGTGGTCTTCAGAGCTTCGTCAACGGGGCATTTGACAGTCAGCACTTTGCATGCAAAGGACACTCTGCATACATTCGAAAGATTGAGGGAGCTTGGTATTCTTCCTAGCGAGATGTCAGGCCATTTGTTAGGGATTGTTTCCCAGCGTCTTCTTCGAAGGCTTTGTCCAAGATGCAAGGAATCATATGATGCAACTGAAGACATCAAAAAGCTGAATAAGATGGGATATCCCGGACTCGAGGATCTTCAATTGTTCCGTCCCAAGGAGGGCGGATGCGAATATTGCAAGGGTAGGGGAATCAGAGGAATGGTGATTATTCTCGAGATTTTGGACACTACCGAAATGGAATTCCGCCTTGCTTTGAGCAAAGAGGGAGTGTCTATGTCCCGACTTTTGGAATTTTCGAATGAACAGAAAATGAGGACTCTGTTTGATGCAGCGGTAAAAAGAATTAAAAAAGGAGAGATCTCTGTAGAGGACGCACTAGCGACAGTACATAGATAATCAATCTTATCGATAGTGCACAAATAAATCAACCAGGGTGGTGAATCTTTTTTCACCACCCGTTTTTTATTTTTTTCAAATACGGCTAGGTTTGATTTTTACCTTGTTTTTTGATAGACTTTATTCATTGTTAAAACAGATTTTTTTATGAAACAGCACGAAAATTATAAGGAGCTCATTTGGATGTTGGCTAAGACCGACTTCAAATTGCGCTATCATGGCAGCGTTCTGGGCTATNNTTGCAGCTTTTGGTGAGCCTGATGATGTTCTATTTCTTCTCTGAAGGAACGAGCGCCGGAATGAGTTCTTTGCTTTCCAAATCACAATTAGTGACAAAGATTTATGTTCCTCGCTGGAGCATCATTCTGGCTTCTACTATCAATGCTACTTTGATTTTTCTCATGAATCTTTTCGTGATCGCTTTTTTCTTCGCCCTTAATGGCTTCATGCCTAGTTTGGCTGCTATAGGAATGTTCCTGCTATTTTCAATTTTTATATATGTAATCATCTTGTCCTTTTCGCTCATAACCGCTCCTCTCTATGTGAAATTTCGCGACCTGTCGATGATTTGGGATGTGATGCTTATGATTATTCTCTACGCTTCTCCGATCATATATCCTCTGGCGACATTGCCGGCCCAATATCATCCTTTTGTCCTGCTGAATCCTCTGGCTTTTATCGTGCATTTCACTAAAGAATCTCTTATAAACAATCATTTTGCATCCGCTGGGCAATATGGAATTTTCATCGCCATCGTTCTTGGCGGATTTCTTTTCAGCATCTGGTCATACCGAAAAATGGCACCGAGAATCGCCGAGAATATCTGATTTGCTGTCAGCTTTGTTTTTTTGCGCCAAAAAGCATCTTGATAAATCATTTAAAAATAGTTTATAAAAAAATCATTTGCTTAATTGTATAGTAGAGGTATTAACCAGCCTTTATAAAAAATGCGGCAAA
>DPJH01000048.1 GCA_003543115.1 Candidatus Moraniibacteriota bacterium | reverse complement strand
ACCACACTGTTTAGTATAGAGCCTTCCTTATTTGCTTTCCAAAAAATCTCATGTTATAATAAATTACATTCAAATGAGGCCGTGATGCGATTACCAACCGCGGAGTTTCTGCCAGACCTGGCAAATTTGGTCAAAAGAGCGCCCAAATAATATTGGGAATTCGAGTGGAACCGTCCGACAAGCAGGACCTCGAAATTCTAATTTTATTTTGGTGCTTTTTAATTTTTAAAATACAAAATTATATGAAAAAAGAACAAACTTCAACTCCAAAAAATTCAACTGGCAAGATCGAAATAATCCGCCATAGCGCTGCCCATGTCTTAGCTGCAGCTGTTTTGGAAATGTTTCCGGAAGCCAAGTTCGGAACCGGACCAGCCATTGAAAACGGATTCTACTATGACATCGATCTTCCCCGCACCCTCATTCCGGAAGATTTGGAAATCCTTGAAGAAAAAATGAAAGCCATAATAAAAGCCAACCATCCCTTTGAACGAGCAGAAGCTTCAGCAGCAGAAGCCAAGGAGAATTTCGAAAAATTAGGGCAAATCTATAAAGTCGAACTTATTTCAGAATTGGAAAAAAGCGGTGAGCAGATTTCCATTTACAAATCCGGCCATTTTGTCGATTTATGTTCCGGACCTCATCTTGATTCCACAGGAGAAATTCCCATAGGCGCTTTCAAGTTGACCAAAATTTCCGGAGCCTATTGGAAAGCGGACGAAAAAAACAAGCAAATGCAAAGAATCTATGGCGTAGCATTCGAGACCAAGGATGCTCTCAAAGAATATTTGCATATTATGGAAGAAGCAGAGAAAAGAGATCATAGAAAAATCGGAAAAGAATTGGATTTATTTTCTTTTCATCCGGAAGCTCCTGGCATGCCTTTTTTCCATCCCAAAGGAACTATTATTTATAATGAACTAAAGAATTTCTGGTTGGAAGCACAAAAAGAATTTGAATATTCCAATGTTTTTTGCCCATCAATGCTAGATGTGGCAATTTGGAAGAAATCAGGACATTGGGATCATTACAAGGATGATATGTATTTCGTTTCAGTGGATGAAAATAAACAATTCGGGCTTCGACCGATGGATTGTCCCGGCGCCATACTAATATATAACAATTCATTGAAATCTTATCGGGATCTTCCGCTGCGCTACGCCGAACCCGGACTCATTACTCGCAGAGAAAAATCAGGACAACTCGGAGGACTTCTTCGCGTTCAACAATTCACCCAAGATGATGCCCACATCTTCATTCGAGAAGATCAGATCGAAGAAGAAATTAAAAAAGTCATCCAATTAGTGGATAAAATGTATAAACCTTTCGGCTTGGAATATAAGGCGTTTCTTTCCACTCGTCCCGATGATTTTATGGGAGAAGCCAGGGTCTGGGAAAAAGCTGAGCAAGATCTGAAAAAAATATTACAAGAAATTTATGGAGATAATTACGGCCTGAAGGAAAAAGACGGAGCCTTTTACGGACCAAAAATTGATTTCCAGCTTAAAGATGCTATCGGAAGAACTTGGCAATGCGCTACTATCCAATTAGACTTTCAAATGCCTCTCAAATTTGATTGCCGCTATTCGGACAAAGATGGACAAGAAAAAAACCCTGTCCTAATACATAGAACTATTTTAGGATCATTTGAGCGTTTTATGGGAATCCTTATTGAGCACTATGCCGGCGCTTTTCCCGTTTGGCTTTCTCCTATTCAAGCCATGATTGTTCCGGTTTCCGAAGAAAAATTTGGAGCCTATGCCGAAGAAGTGCGGGAAAAATTGGCTGCCTCAGGAGTGCGAGTGAAAATCGACGCTACTGCGGAAAGTCTCGGCAAAAGAATTCGAAATGCTGAAAAAGAAAAAATTCCATACATGCTCGTAGTGGGAGAAAAGGAAATGGAATCGCAATCCGTAGCTGTCCGTCCGCGAGGAACAAAAGATCAAACTGCAATGAAAGTCGATGAATTTGTAAAGAAAATAACAGGAGAAATACAAGAAAAGAAATAATACAGCCATTATCAATTGTAAAAAGCCAGCCTTGATTAATTGCGGCTGGCTTTTTCCTTGATTAAATAACGCTTTTATAGTATCCTGGAATATACTTAAATATATATTATGAAAACCTATTTTATTAAAACTTTCGGCTGTCAGATGAATGTTTCCGACTCGGAAAGAATCGACGGATTTTTGGAAAATAACAAATACAAACCGACCTCAAAGATAGAAGAGGCAGATTTAGTGGTCTTCAATACTTGCGGAGTGCGCCAAATGGCTGAAAACAGAGCTTACGGACAAATCCATAATCTTCGAAAAAACAATCCTAATATAAAAATTGTCCTGACAGGCTGCCTTTCTAACAGAAAAGACGTCCGAAGAAGGCTGCAAAACAAGGTAGATCTATTTTGTGAAATAAAAAACTTTCCCAGCGAAATAACAAAGCTTCTACAAACTTATCAGCTGCAAACCTCTTTCAACAACGCTCTTGACCAATATTTGAAAATAAAACCTAATTATACCAATCACTACTCTGCAAACATTCCCATCATGACCGGCTGCAATAATTTTTGCGCCTATTGTGTTGTCCCCTATGCCAGAGGCCGTGAAACTTCAAGATCGAACAAAGAAATCATTGCAGAAATAAAAAGCCTGATTAAGGATGGCTATAAATCTGTCACACTACTGGGACAAAATGTAAATTCATATAATGACGGCTTGATAGATTTCCCGAAACTGCTTAAAAAAATCAACGCCATCCCGGGAAAATTCTGGATTAATTTTGTTTCTTCCCATCCCAAAGACATGTCTTCGGAACTTATTGAAACTATCGCGCAATGCAAAAAAGTTTGCGAATTGGTTCATCTTCCGATTCAAGCCGGATCTGATGTCGTTCTTGAAAAAATGAATCGCAAATACACTGCCGGACACTACTTGGGATTAGTCAAAAAAATTAAATCCGCTTTCAAAAAATACAAACCGGAAAGTCTTTTCGCTCTGACTTCCGATATTATCGTCGGATTTCCAGGAGAAACCAAAAGACAATTTCTGGAATCTGCCCGATTAATGGAAAAAGTTGGCTATGATATGGTGTATTTCGGGCAATTCTCCCCTCGCCCAGGAACCGCGGCCTGGAATATGAAAGACAATGTCAGCAAGATTGAAAAAGCAAGACGTGAAAAATATCTCAACGCTATTTTAGAAAGAACCACCTTGGCCAATAATAAAAAATATTTGAGAAAAACTTTGGAAGTTTTGATCGAAAAAGAAAAAGACGGGTTCTATTTCGGGAAAACTCGCACTCTCAAAAATGTAAAATTTCCGGCAGTAAAGAAAAATTTGGTTGGAAAAATAATTAAGGCAAAAATAATCCAAGCTAACATCTGGAATATTGAAGGAGAAATATTGCCGTAAGATAATATCAAGTCATCTAATCTTTTTTTAGGTAGTCATTTTCATTTATTATGATATCATCCTTAAAAACTCCTTTTTCCACGCTGATTGGAAAAAGCTTGCTAAATGGATTTCCGCCCAACTCCCTTCCCTGTACCTTCATTAAATAATTTCCATTTTCAACAAGCACAAAATACCTTCCTATAACATCACTAACTGAAAAAGTCAATCTTTTTTGGGGAGCATTTTCGCCATAAAGACTGATCACGGCAAAAGGAATAGATTCCTTTGTCTTGGTAGTTATCAAGCCATAATTCCTTGTTTTGAAAAAAAAGTTATAAGCTATCATAGCTAAATATAAAACAACCATTATTCCATTGAAAAACGAAAATGATATATATGACAACCCGACAGAAACGATAAAGCCGACATAAAACATTATGGCAAAAATATTCTTTTTTATAATGGAAAGGGTTGAGTTATAAGCAGCTATTTTTCTTTTTGAAAAATTTTGCCAATCAATATTGTTCGCTTTGAGAGCAATACTCATTTTAGCCACTTCCCCATCCTCAATAATAAAAGTATTTCCGTCATAGAGATCTCCATAAAATTCATCTGTCTTATCGTCTTTAAATAATTCGTAATCTTTTTTAAATACTTTGAAGCTGTATTCTCCCCTACTTGCAAGAAAACCGAATTTTCCTTCACTATTGGTAGTCACCGAATCAATCATTTTTTCATCGATGTTGAAAATAGAAATTTCCGCTCCAGAAATTGGGCTGTGAGTTTCAACGTCAAATACCGTTCCCCATTCATCTCTTTTTTTTGATCGGGCAAAAAACCCGAATAATCTAAGAAGTTTTGAAAATATATCGGCAAAAGGCGTAGGAGACAAAGGAACTAATGGAATCGCACCGGTCGCCACAGCCACAGAGACAGCACCAGCGGCCAAACCAGCACTCTCGGCTATTATTGAAGATTTTTTCACTGTAGGGTCCTCAAGAATCTCTTCACTGATCTGCTTTCCTTCTGAAATAAGCTTGGCGATCTTGGAGCTTTGTGGGACTTCATCTGCTGAAAAATTTTCTTCTTCCGAAACATTGTCATTTTTCAGATCATTATCCGCATCAAAAGAGAGCACCTCATTTTCAGTTTCCAATTGAATATTTTCATCAGGCAAATCAAGCAAAATATTCTCGCCTAATTCCGCCTCCGCTTCTTCTAATGTCTTAGCGCTAACTTTATTGGAATAACCAGATACTCCATCAATATCATAAGACCTGATCCTATATTCATACACCGTATTGGAACGAAGATTTTTATCAATATAGGATTCTTTGTTTTTACCTATTGAGTCTATTTTTTTAAATTCACCGTCAGTATTTTTTCTTTCAATTTCATATCCGCTCTCGCTTCCGCAATTATCCGTCCAAGACAGCTTTATCTCTGAAGACGAAATTGCATCGGCCTCCAATTTCTCAGATTCACATTCTTCAGTTATATTCGAAAGGGTCTGAAAAATTATTTCCGCTCCATAAGACGTACCCGCAGAATTGACCGCTTTAGCTCTCATATAATAAGTGGTTCCTCCTTCAAGGTTAATAATATTGCAAGAATAACTTCCAGATCCTCCGACTCCGGCAGAACACAAATTGGTATAATTTCCGCTGCTTATGCCCCATTCCATGATTCTTTCCGGGTCTTCCCCTCCCGTAGCTATAATATCTCCGCTTCCTATGGCTGTGGTTGACGTGACGTCTGAAATCGGCCGTGTCAAAACAGTCGGTTCTATGATTGCATCAATGACTCTGATTTGCACTTGCTGCTGCAATTGAAAATCAGCCTCCTCCTTAGCCTCTGGGACTTTGCCCGATTCATGATCAATATCAGTTTTGTTTATTATCAAAGCAGCTTGTCCGCCATCCTGATCTGCCTGGTTAAAAATAATGTCTGCTCCCTGAGCCTTGTCTGAATCAAAATAAATTACCCCTACAAGAGCAATGGTTGCCAATAATGACAAATTTAATTTTAGAAAATTTTTATTAATCATATTTATTTCTGAGATACTTTAATTATATCATACTGCTGGGGCAAACTGTCTTTTTTTTCTTGCTTTTTATCAATTTGTCTGCTAATTTTATCTATAGTGCTGTTTTTCCGAATGTCCTTCTCTAAGCTAAAAAATAATTCAAAAGACACATCAATTGCATGGTAAATATAGATGAAAAAAAATTTCCTAAAATTATCGTCATTCTCGGCCCCACAGCCAGCGGAAAATCTGCTACTGCTATCCGATTAGCTAAAAAGTTCAATGGCGAAGTCATTTCAGTCGATTCCCGACAGATTTACCGCGGACTGGATGTCGGCAGCGGAAAAATTTTAAAAGATTCTCTCAGTAAAGCTACGGACCAAAAAGATATTTTTTTATCAGAAGGCATTCGTCACTACATGCTGGATATTGTAAGCCCCAGAACTAATTTTAGCGCTGCTCAATTCAAGAAAAAATCCGATCGCATAATTTCCGATATTTTAAAACGAGACAAGCTCCCTATTCTTTGCGGAGGCACCGGTTTTTGGATCCAAGCTGTTGTAGATGACATGATTTATCCAGAAGTTAAGCCTGACTGGAAATTAAGGAAAAAATTGGAAAAGAAATCAACGGAAAAACTTTTTGCTCAATTGAAAAAAATAGACCCGACTCGAGCAAAAAATATTGACTCTAAAAACAAGGTGCGCCTCATTCGAGCCATTGAAATCTGCCAGAGCCTGGGAAAAGTTCCTGCTAAAATTGAAAAAGCAGATGCAAAATATAATTTCTTGCAAATCGGCATTCAAAGAGATAGGGAAATTTTACACAAAAAAATAGAACTGAATGTAAAAAAAAGATTTAGGCAAGGAATGATTGCTGAAGTGGAAAATCTGAAAAATTCCGGTTTAAGCTGGAGAAAAATTGAAAGTTTTGGCCTAAGCTACAGACTGATTCCCAAATATTTAAGAAGAGAAATTGAAACGAAAGAAGAGCTTTTGGAAAAAATATGCATTGATGAAAAAAATTACGCCAAAAGACAAATAACCTGGTTTAAAAAAGATAAAAGAATAGTCTGGATTGAAAAATTTAAGGATATAGAAAAAATAACCGCTTCTTTTTTAAATGCCTGATCTTACAGAAGACACACAAGGATAAGCTCTAATATTTTTATAGCTCAAATGAAAGACCGGTCTCTTACAAGGCCGGTCTTTTTAAAAATTTTCTATTTTTTATTTTTCTAATTCATCGTCAATAGCCGCTTTCAAATCATTCGTCCCCACTACGCCATTGATGAATTGATTGTTGATAAAAGTGGCTGGAGTTCCAGAAATTCCAAACTCATTAGCCTCAGCCACATTAGCATCAATTTTGGATTGATATTTTTTATCATCCAAACATCGATTGAATTTCGCTGTATCTAATTTTAGATTTTTAGCGTATTCTTTGAATTTTTGGGTTCCGCTTTGAGTCGCCCAATCATCTTGCGATCCATATAACTTATCGGAATATTCCCAAAATTTATTCTGCTCCATAGCACATTCGCTCGCCAAAGCCGCCCCATTGGCCTGAGGATGAATGCCTAATGGAAAGTGCTTATAAGCAAATGCGACTTTGTCTTCATATCCCTTCATTGTCTCACGAAACGAACTCCAAAAAGCTTTGCAGAAAGGACATTGAAAATCAGAAAAAATCACGACCTTGACTTTTGACTCCAAATTTCCAGCCACCACATCTCCCTCGCCTATCTTCGGGCTATTTAAGTATTTCCCTGGCGCCAAACCCAATTCCTGAGTTTTTAAAATAAATTCATCGTCCTTACTGTCAAATAAAATCTGTGCTTGGGAGAAAAAATCCGTATTAGAAACATCTTTATCAAAAATAAAAGCAGGCAAAGTGGTTATTCCAAATTTTTCAATAAGTTTTTTCCCTTCTTCGCTGTCATATGCAATTTTTCGCGCCCCTATCGTCGGCAAAACCCTTCGAAGCCATACTAGAGCCTCGGAAGGCTCGCATTTTTCACATGCATCATCGCTCACCACCTTGACTTCCACAGCCGGCTCGCTATATGCCACCCAAGTTTTTCCATCAGCTTCGAATATATCAGACTTGTTCAAATTTTTTGAAGAAAAACCGCTGCCCTGTATAATCTGACCCAAATCCACAAAAAGACTGCCAATGAAAAGTCCTCCCAATAAAATAGCGATTGAAATGACATTTTTCATCTTTTTATCATCTTTATTTTCCATATTTTTCTCTTATGCTAAATTTTTCTAAAAAAATTTTATAAAATTTAACTATTTATTTAAAAAATTATATCCTTGCTAATTGCTTATTCTCCGGTCTCCAAAGAAGAGTTGACCTGCGGCGCTTGTTCCTGGCCTTGGTTCTTGGACTCTTCCATATATTTTTTATTTACCTCGAATTGAATCTTATTAATGTCAAAGTCTTGTTGGACCGGTTTCATTTTATAATCATCAAAGCCAATAGTTATTCTCCTTTCTGATTCAGTTTTGGCAGCGATTCCGATAAGAATGCCTAGAATAAAAATAAGAAAAAATTCTATATAAGTATCGATTTTCCCATTCCTTTCTCTTTTCAATTCCGGAGCTGCAACACTTTCTTCTTTTCCTGTTTCTTTTTTTTGAATCTCAGCTTCTGGCTGCTGGGAAGCAAATAGTCCATTTTTTTCTGAATCTTTAGTTTCAAGTTTTTCCATATTCTTGCTATTAAATTTTTGCTTGTTTTTTTTATCCATATTTTTACAAAAACCAATTAGATCCAACATTTTAAGCTTAGCACAAACAAAAAAAGGCAACAACTTGCGCCTTTTTTGTTAATATTGCCTAATAAATCTAATTTTTCTTAGGAAATTTAATTTTTGTAGAAAGTCTTCCCGCAAAAAACAAAAGAAATAATATTCCCAAAAATCCGAAAATCAATCTCCAGGGAACAACCCAAAAGGAAATTTCCGATTCTATCGGAATATCCCTGGTTCCATCATCATAATAGAGAAGCAATTTAGCCGTGTGCTTTCCCCATCTCAATTTGGACATTTCTCCAAAATTCCATTTGAGTTCTTGTACATATTTTCCGGCGTCATCCAATACTATTTTGTCATCTATTTGCTTAACATCATAATATGGAAAACCATCTTTCCATTTTTCGCTGAATTCTCGTGGAGAGTTGGGCAAAATTGATCCTTTATTCGGATTAATTTCCAAAATAGCAATGTCTTTTTCATCCCCGCTGTTAATGAAGATATTTCCTCTCGGGGCAATATGCACATTTCCTGTATTTCTTAATTTTACGGTGAAAGTGGCCGGAAGAAATTCATAAATCTTTTTGTCTGCGGAAAAACCAGTCACCTCAACTTCACGCTTGGCATCAGGAACGACTGCCTCAAGAAGGACCAAAGTAGCTGTGCCTCCAGTAATGACTGTTTGTCTTTCTCCTCTGGTCACATTCTCTTCAGCCCGGGAGAAAACAATTGCATAATAATATCCGAATGAAGCGGTTTTCGGAACATTGAATGTCGCAGTGACGGTCTTCCATTCATTAACAGGGAGCGGAAAATTATTTTCTGAAAAATTCACCCAATCAAAAAAATCATCTCCCTGTTCCCTTTCTGCCAACATTGGAGTTCCTGTCGCTTCATCCGCTTTAAATTTCATCAAACTCACTTTGATGTTCTCTTCTCCGATTCCATCGTTTTTTATTTTTATCTGAGCTGATATGGATGTTCCCGGTATAACTTTTAAATTAATCGGCAAAGACGATGTGGTGATACGCAAATCCCCTTCCGGATTTTGCGCCTTAGCTGGGATAGAAAATGAAGCGAGAATCGCTAAGCTTAACAACAAACCCCACAGAATTTTTTTCATATTATAATTTTAGAATTAAATTATGATAAATTTATCATTTCTTTATTAAATATACACTAAAATTTCAGATTTCACAAAGAGTATTTTTATTCATTTTAATATTCTATAATTTCAACTATCTATTTCAATCTTTTATTTTCTCTTAAAAAACTATTCTTGGTAGCAATAGGGCGTTTTAATTTTTTCTCCAATTCCTCTTTGGCGCCTCTGGCTATTCTTCCTCCTGTCTTGACATCTTTTTTTAACTTGCTTATACTTTCAGATTCATCATTTCGATGTATTTCTATGGCAGATCTCTCCCCTAACATAGTAAAGAGCAATTCGAGATCATTCATATGGTCTCGTAAATTTTTTTTTCTGATTCCTTTAAGTTTTTTATATTGCTTAGGAGTCATTCCAAATATAGCTCTGGAAACCGATTTTGTCAGAGCCTTATAATCCTTATCATCCTTAACGCCTCTTCTTTGCCATTCATCAGTTAGTTCTTCTCGGATAGCAATGCCCTGCATTCTTTTCCTAATCCAATCATCCGAATAGCCTTTCCCCTTATACAGCAATCTTGTTCTTTTGGTAGCTAATTCAGGATCTTCTATTTCCTGCATTCTTTCATAACCCACATTAGCTAACCATATTCTGAAGGGTTCGGCTTTAGATGATGGAATAGATTGAATGAGACGTAAAATACCAGCCGTATTCCAACAATACATCTTTTGTTTTCCTCCAGAAGTAACAATTCCAAGCATTACAGGTGGCGCAAATTGCTTCCCTCCTTTGGTAGATATTCTGAAAAGTTCTGAGCTCCTATATTTCATTCGCTTGAAATATTGAGCCGGATCCGCAGATCCGGTTATAATTTCAATAACATCATTAATTACAAACCACCATTCTTTTTTATAAAATATTTTTCTAACCTTTCTACCTTTGAATAAGGAAATTTGTGTGTTTTCCATATTTTTGTTTTATTATTTACAGTGATAGTCTATCACTGTACTCATATCTTGTCTATCTATAAATACAAGAAGAAAGATCTAATCTTTTCGAAGTGCCTCCATAGGACTCAATTGAGAAGCCTTACGAGCAGGATATAGTCCGAAAACTACCCCCGTTATCAATGAAAAGATCACTCCTAAAGCCACCGCATGCCAAGAAACCCCGAAAGAAATAGCATAGCCATATTTTATAGCTAATTTTGTAGCCACGAGAGTAATTATCTTTCCAAGGGCAATACCGGCTATACCGCCAAGAATAGTAATGAAAACCGCTTCAAAAAGAAATTGTTTCAAAATATTGGAATTCCTGGCTCCCACTGCTTTTCGAAGTCCGATTTCAGCTGTTCTCTCAGTTACTGAAACATACATCACATTCATGATGCCCACTCCTCCGACAATAAGAGAAATGGATGTTAAAGAAATAAGCAGAATATTTATTATAAGAAAGACTTTATCTAGAATTTGAGTAATTTCCTCAATTGAATTCACTGCAAAATCATCTTTGTCCGGATTATCAATATCATGTTCTTGCCTCATTACATCTGCTGCTTCAGTAATTGTAGCTTCAATCATTTTTTTATCTCTAAGCTTAAAAATAGCAGCCTGCACATAATCCAATCCGGCAATTTTCTTCTGATAGGTTCTGAGAGGCACATAAATCAATTGATCAAAATTAAAAAATCCTGTCGTTCCTCTTTCTTCCAAAAAGCCAATTACCCGATAATTGCTTCCTTTGATTTTAATATTTTTCCCTACCGGATTTTCCTCCCCAAAAAGAACATTTTTTATTTCGTAGCCTAAAACTACCACTTGATTCAAGCTTTGATCATCCCCATCATCAAAAGCGACTCCTTGGGCTAATTTTACTTGTTGGTCTAATTCAAAAACTCCGACGGTTGTGGCATAAAGCATGGCTTGTTTGGTTTCTTCTTTATAGCTAGCAATTGCTTGTCCGATATTAGCCGCATAGTAGCCTTCTAAGTTAGAAATTTTAGCCACTTCCTCTACGTCTTTGATTTTAAAAGTTGTCACTGATCCGCTAGTGGCTCCTTGAATATTTTTAGACGAATTCTTGCTAACTTGAGGAACTTTTGGTTCTATCTGAATAATATCCGTACCAAAAGATTCGATCTGTCCGACTATATAATGCTTTACTCCCATTCCCAAAGAAAGCACCAGCACCACTGAAACCACTCCGATAACAATTCCAAGAATGGACAAAAACGCTCTTCCCTTATTAGCGCGAAGATTTTTTAAAGCCATTTTGATTGAAACTACGATTTCATGCATAAAAAAATTTTATTCATACCTCAATGCCTCCATCGGGCTAATTCTCGATGCTTTCCTTGCGGGATACAATCCAAAAACCAAGCCAATAAAAATAGAGACTAAGGTTGCAATAATCACTGATTGTCCAGAAACAATAAATTCCCAATTATAACCAAAAAAATTAGTCACCACGGCTGAAATTAAATAAGCTAGAAAAATTCCACCCGTAATACCGACCATTCCTCCAATCAAGGTTATCGTTGCCGATTCAATCAGGAACTGAACCAAAATGGTAAGATTTTTAGCTCCTACCGCCTTCCGAAGTCCTACTTCCCGAATTCTTTGATTGACTGAAATAAGCATGATATTCATAATCCCCACCCCTCCGACTAAAAGAGAAATTGACCCGACTGTCAAAAGAAAATATTTAAGAACATCTGTTACATTTTTGAGAGTATCCAAAGCCGAAACGGTATCACGTACTGAAAAATCATCATCCTTAGAATTGTCAATGTCATGTTCTTCTCTCATAGTCCTAGCGATATCTTCCTTAGCTGAATCTATCTCATCTACATTTTCAATTTTAAATCTAGCAAAAGATATGTGATTGATGCCTAAAATTATTTTTTGCGCTGTCTTAAGGGGAATAAAAATAGAATCATCCGAGCTATCCATTCCAAAGCCAGCGCCTCCTTTTTCTTTGAGCACTCCTACCACAATAAAAGTTTCTTTTTTTATTTTTATTTTTCTGTTGACCGCATCTTCTGAACCGAAAATATCTTCTTTAACTTTTGAACCGATAACAGCGATGCGGGAAAGGCCGATGTCATCCTCTTCGGAAAAAAATCTTCCTTCCGCCAGTTCGATATCTTGAACATCCAAAAGACCATGAGTCACCCCCATAATTCCGACGGAAGAATCTGTATTCTGGTAGGTAACTGTTTGAGTGCTTTGCACATAAGCCACTCCGGACTCAACCTGAGGAACGTTTTTCCTCTCCATCAAAGCCAAAAAGTCATCATAAGTAAAAGTAGTGATTATAATTCCCATTGCTTGAGCTGGAGGCCCTTCTTCATCTGAAGCACCCGGCAAAACTCCCACCAAATTGGATCCTACTCCTTTGACTTGATCTAAGATTAGTTCTTGAGCAGAGCCTCCAATAGCCATAATTAAAATAACCGAACCTACTCCGATAATAATTCCTAGGATAGTCAAAAATGAGCGGAATTTATTAGCCACCAAATTTCGATAAGCAATTTTTACTGGATCAGTAAGCCGCATAAATCTTATCTGAGTGATAATTTTATTTTAGAAGCTCCCCTTCTGTTGCAAAACGCCTATTAGCAATAGGCTCATCAGAAACAATTTCTCCGTCTTTCATTCGAATAATCCTTTTTCCATGTTCAGCTGTAAATGTTTCATGTGTCACCAAAACAATGGTCTTGCCTGCATCGTTAAGATTTTGTAAAATTTTCATGACCTGTGTTCCTGACTTGGAGTCCAAATTGCCTGTTGGCTCATCGGCAAAAATAACACTTGGGCTATTCACTAAAGCTCTGGCAATAGCCACTCTTTGTCTTTCCCCTCCGGAAAGCTGGTTGGAAAAATAGTCCTTGCGATGTTCCATCCCGACGCTTCGGAGCGCTTCCATGACTTTTTTGAAATTATCTTTTGACATCTTGTAATCATAGAGAAGCGGAAGTTCTACATTTTCAAAAACAGTCGTACGTGGAAGCAAGTTGAAAGTTTGAAAAACAAAGCCAATTTTTTTATTACGAATTTCTGCCAATTCATCATCTGAAAAATCACCCACATCCTGATCTTCCAGGAAATATTTTCCAGCACTCGGACGATCCAAAAAACCTAGCATCTGCATCATAGTTGATTTTCCAGATCCGGATGGACCCATAATAGAAACGAATTCTCCTTTTTCAATAAAAAATGTCACGGCTTTAACCGCCGGAGTCAAAACACCCTCGTTTTCGTAAACTTTAGTTAAATTTTGAACCTGAATCAAACTTGACATATAAATTGAAAGCAATATAGCTGAAGCCCAGCACTAACTATCTTTGTGAGTTTTTTTATTTTTTCTCCTTGGTAAATGTAATTACCTTTTCACCTTCTTTCAATAAATTCCCCTTTATCTCCACCATTCCGTTATCACCTGAAATTCCAGTTTCCACATATACTTTTTCTACCTCCTGTTTTTTATCTTTTTCTCTGAGAATTTCCACATATCGTTTGCCATTTTCTTTTTTGACTGCTCGCTGTGGAACCATCAAAGTATCCCTAGCTTCAGCGGTTATAATATCATTATTGCAAGTCATGCCCATTTTCAAACGCTGATCAAAGTTTTCAATATGAATTTTAACCCGATAGTAAACTACGTCTTGAATGACAGTAGCTGCCGGATCTATGTCACTGATTCTTCCCATGAATAATTCATCCTCAGATAAAGCATCGAAAGTAGTTAAAGCTTTTTGACCTTTAGAAATGCCTATAATATCCACTTCCGGCACATTTGATTCCAGCAATAAATCATCTGGATTAGCTATCACTAAAATGGTTTTTCCAGCTATAACTGTCTCGCCCTGATCTACGCTTCTTTGAATAACCATTCCAGAAACTGGAGCATATAACGAATTGTCCCTATTTTGACGCAAAACTGATTCATAAGCCGATTGAGTCTTTTTTATCGTAGCTTTTTGAGCGTCGCGCTGATCCTTGGAATAAGTACCCTTATTTCTTTCCATATTGCTAAGATTTTCTTTTTGGATTTTAATATCCAGTTCGGCTTGACGCAGTTGCTGGGGAAAAGTGCTTCGATCAATAGTAGCTAATTTCTGACCTTTGACTACTCGATCGCCCACATCCGCCAAAACGCTTTCAATTCTGCCTGTTAAGGGAAAGGATAATTCTGTCTCATCGGAAGAAACGACCTCTCCGGTTACTGAAACTGTCTGGGCTAAATCACCTCGACTGACGCTCTCGGTTGTATAAGTAGTGGATTCATCCTTGCTAGTTGCTAGCATATAGCCCCCTAAGGCTAAAAATGCTAAAACAACTGTCCAAATTATTATTTTTTTCTTTTTCATTGATTTAGAATAAATTATTTTGTTTTTCTTGCTGATCCAAAGCTTCATTCACTAAACTATCGGCAATTTTATTTTTTTCTCTTGGAATATGCCTAAAGATCACTTTCCCAAAATCCAACATCAAGTTCCAAATCTCAATAAAATATTTTTGAATTCTTTCTTCTTTCAGCTTATATTCATGATTGAGCTGTTTCACAATCAATTCACTATCCAGATAGCACTCAATGGAATATTGTTTTGTCTTATCTTTTCCCAAAAGAGCTTTGATTTTTTTCAAACCAAAAATTAAGGCCTCGTATTCAGCCTCATTATTAGTTTTTATTCCAATATATTCGGCATATTTTTTATCCAGAGTTTCGATATGAACTCCTATGGCTGATGGGCCTGGATTATTTCTTGATCCGCCATCCGTAAACATTGTAATTTTATCATTCATAGCTCCATTTTACCCTAAATTCTTTTTTATATCAATCAAAAACAATTGTATCTTTTTGTTTCCATTCCACTCATCTTCTTTTAAATTAAAAACCACATCCAGATTATCGCCTTCATTTATGCCAAGAGAATTTTCTCCTAGACCAAATCCAATAGCGTCAAAGACCATAGGATATTCTTTTGATTTCAGAGACAATTTCAAGTGTTTGCTTCCATTGCCCACTATCCTCATAGTCTCTACAATCAAATTTCTCATCAAAAAAACCGGCTCGGAATTTCCTTCTCCAAAAGGCTGCAATTTAGAGATATTTTCCAAAAGACTCCAATCGACATCAGGCGCCAAAATCTCAAAGTCAATTTCCAGAGCTGGAGAAAGATCTTTTTCAGCCAAATCATTTTCAATAATACCGGAGAGTCTTTCATAAAAAGCTTCCATATTTTCTATTTTAAGCTGGGCTCCAGCCGCTTGAGAGTGTCCTCCAAATTTTATAAGCAAGTCCGAACATTTTTCCAATGCTTCAACAATATTAAATTGATTGATACTGCGAAAAGATCCTATAAATTCTTTTTCTTTTTTCTGAAAAACTGCTGTAGGCTTGTTAAAATCATCCGCAATTCTTCCCGCAATGAGCCCCAAAATTCCCACCTGCCAATGTTCATTCGAAGCAAAAATCAACTTTCTATCTTTGAAAGAATTTTCTGCCAGCGCTCTCACTTCACGCACAATCTCTTTAGTCATTTTTTGCCTGCTTTGATTCCTGCTTTCCACTTCCAATGATAAATCACGCGCCCGCACCACATCTTTTTCAATCATCAGCTTGAGCGAGCTGCTGGCATGATCCATTCTTCCGGCCGCATTAATTCTTGGAGCGATTTGAAAAGCGATTTTTTGCGTATCAGGCACATTATCTTCATCAATTGCGATTCTTCCTACCTTAAACATCTCTAAAAGACCCGTTCTTCTGGTTTTTGACAGCACCACCAATCCATAACGGACCAGCACTCGATTTTCCCCTACCAAAGGCACACAATCAGCCACCGTCCCGATAACCACCAAGTCTAATAGCCATTTAAGCTGCTCCATCTTATCCGGAGCAGCTTTCGTATAGACTGCTTGTGCCAATTTAAACGCCACCCCCACTCCGGCTAGGGTTTTTTCCGGATACCCGCAGTTTTCCACGTGAGGATTTATAATAGCAATAGCCCGAGGCAATAAATTTGGAGCATGATGATGATCAGTCACGATAACATCCATTCCAAAACTAATCGCCAGTTCCACTTCCTTGATATTGGTTATCCCGCAATCAACTGTAATAATAAGTGTTGCGCCTTCTTTCGATAAATATTCAACCGCTTTTTCATTCATGCCATAACCTTCGCTTTGCCTGTCGGGAATATAATAGACAATATCCTCGCATCCTATTTTGCTAAGAGCCTCATAAATTAGCGCCGTGGCGGTCACTCCATCCGCGTCATAGTCGCCAAAAATAGCGATTTTTTCTTTTTTTTCCCTAGCCTGCAATATTCTAGCTACGGCCTTTTCCATATCGCAAAAAAGAAAAGGATCTAAAACATCTTTTTCATAATCAAAAACAAAGAATTTCTCCAGTTTATTTTTTTCTAAAACCCCCCTATTTGCTAATATTTGCAAAACTATAGGATGAAATCTTTCTTTCAACTCACTATCCACTTCGCCTATTTTTTCCGCCACCGTCCAATTTTTGAGCATATTTTTCTTTTTTCTCCTAAAACAAGTTATTTCCCATTATCTCATATTTCCTTTTTTTGCTCAAATAAAATTTATCTAACTTGGCAAAAAATTAATTTTCACTAGATAATTATCTTCACATCCACCGCCACCGCTTTCTTGTCATTGTTATAAATGAACAAGGGATTAATATCCAGCTCTTGAATATCCTGCGCTTCCTGAGCCAACATGGAAAGTCCGAAAAGAATCTCTGCCAATTCCCTGGTGTCGCACGGCGCTTGGCCGCGGGTTTCTTCGAACAGGAACTTGATCTTGCTTTTCATTATTTCTTCCTCCACTTCTTCGATGCTATTGGGGATTACCAGAAAATTAATCATCTTGAAAACTTCCGTATAAATTCCGCCGAGGCCAAAAACTACAATCGGTCCGAATATAGGATCTTTTTTAATGCCTAAAATAAGCTCGGTCTTGATTTCAAGCATAGCCTGAATGATATAGTTCTCTTGGGGGAAATTGCTTTTCAATGTTTCATAGGCTGCCGACAATTCTTCTTGATTTTTGAGATTCAAAATGAGCCCCTGCTTATCAGTCTTGTGCAGCACCTTGTCGCTGTTCACTTTCATCACTACCGGGAACTCCACATCACTTGGCAAATCGTCTCCATCAAAAAGTCCGACTGTGTAGGGAGTCTTGATGCCATAGAGCGACATGATTTCCACCGCTTTCTGGAAAAGCAAAGCCCCGCGATTTTCCTCCCGAGCTTTCTGGATAATCTCGCCCACTCGTATTTTTCTTTCTTCCTGCGTTTCCACAGGCTGCACCACAACTTTTTTTTCTTTCCTCTTTCCCCACTCATAAAAAGCATCAATGGCTCCGATTGCCTGATCAGGATAAGCAAAATTCAAAATTCCATTTTCTTTGAGTCTCGCAATTTCTTTCTCCACCCTTTCTCCTCCTATGAAAACTGTAACTATTTTTTTATAAGATTTCTTTTTGTATTCTATAATCTCATCCACCACCCGAGCTACCGGAGTCTGATCTTGAGGCGTCAAGATGCAAACTATACTATCACTTTCCTGATCATCTAAAACTCTCAATGCCTTTTCATAGCGATCTTCCATAGCATCGCCTAAAAGATCAATTGGATTTTCCACTGATGATTCTTGCGGTAAAAATTCTCTTAATCGATTTTTTGTTTCTGAGGAAAAATTTTCCAATTCCAATGTTTTTCCGCTAAAAGCGTCTGTCGTTAAGACGCCCGGACCACCCGCGTTGGTGATAATAGATACTAGATTATTTTTAGGAAAATCTTCATAGGATATGAGCTCTATGATAGAGAAAAATTCTTCCAGGTTATTCGCCCGCAAAACTCCAGCCTTTTCAAAAACCGCTTCCATGATGGCATCGCTTCCCGCCAAGGCTCCAGTGTGAGAAGAAATAGCCTTTTGCGCTTTGGCTGTTTTGCCGGCTTTCAAGATAACAATCGGCTTTATCCTTGAAACTCGGCTAGCGACTTCCAAAAACTTCTTACCCTGTTTGATTCCCTCCAAATACATACCGATGACTTTGGTCTTTTCGTCCGTTGCTAAATATTCCAGCAGTTCTGCTTCATCCAACTGCATCTTATTTCCTACTGAAATAATGCTGGAAAATTTGATATTTTCTTTTTTCGCGATGTCCATGATGGCCACAGCCAAGGCGCCTGATTGGGAAACAAAAGAAATATTTCCCGCTTTTGGCATGCCTCCGGCAAAAGAAGCATTCAGTTTTATTTCCGGCATAATAAACCCCAAACAATTGGGTCCTAGAATATTCAATTTTTTTTCTTGAGCCAGTTTGCACAATTCATTTTCTTTTTCTTTTCCTTCTTCATCTGTTTCCGAAAAACCAGCTGAAATCACCACGAAATTCTTCACCTTTTCACTCGCCTCGCTTATCACGGAAAAAACCAATTTAGCCGGCAAAGCTACGATAGCCATATCGACTTCTTTTCCTATTTCTTTGATTGAACGATAGCATTTTCTCTCCAACAATGAATCGTATTTTGGATTAACCAAAAAAACCTCTCCCTCATAGCCCAAATCCAGAATATTTTTTACCAGGATATTTCCGATCTTCCCAGCTTCCTGAGAAGCGCCAATAATAGCGATTGATTGGGGATTGAATAATTTTTTTAGGTCTGACATAGTTTTATTTTATTGTATTTAAAGCAAAATTTAAGGCTCTATATCCATCTATTGACTTTTTTGATATTTTAGAGTATAATGTATAGTTATAATGCAACGACATCCAACAATCACCTTAACAATTGCTAAAGAGGCATATTATGAAAAATTCGAAAGCCGTTCTCAAAGATTCGAGATTCATGAGCAAAAAAGCTTCCGCCATCATGGCTTTGACAGGAATTTTACTCCTGGCTTTCTTTGCTCAAATTCCGGTAACCGACAACCCGGTCGTTACCAATGGAAATGTCCGACTTTTGTTCGGATTCTGTGATGGAGCATTGACTATGATGGGCTTTATCTTTGCCCTGCTGCCAGAGTAAGAGCCGACCCCCGCTTCTTTTCCCTCACACGGGAGAAGAAGCGGTTTTTTTATTTCCAAAACAACTATCAAAACTCAAATTTTTTACTCTTTAAGTTTTGAATCGCATTTTTAAAAAAATTCCCGCATCAACGAAATGCCAAACTACAAATTTAAACTTGTAAGCGTTAAAAAATTTCCCGTAGGATTTCTTTTTAATGTTTTCGGAAATTTTAGCGAACAAGTTGAAAATTTGTTTTGGCATGAGTCATGCGGCCTTTTTCTTTTTTGCCACTTTTCTTTTGGGAAAAGAAAAATGGCGAATATTAAATCAAATTTTCTATGCAATTTCATCCTCCCTCAACAAACCTTCCACCGCCCCATAAAATTTCACCACGCTGCTGCTATTGGCAATTCCCCATTTCAAACATTCTTCCAAATTTTTCCCTTTTAAATGAGCTGCGATAAGTCCGCTTGCAAAAGCATCTCCCGCTCCCAGCGTGTCAGCCACTTTTTCTTTACTGGCCTCCACATGGAAAAAATTAATTCCGTCATATCCCCAAGCGCCCCTGGCTCCGTCCGTCAAAGAAACAACTTCCAGTCCAAGCTGCAGCAATCTCTCCGCTAAAAATTTTTCATCGTTCAATGATCTTTCATCAAACTCTCCCAATTTTTCCACAATTTCAATGGCTTCGTCCTTATTTACCAACAAAATCTTAGCCTTTCTTGCCACATCAATAACTTTCTCAATATTGCTTTTTATATTTTTCTGTCCCGGATTGAAAATCAGCTTAATATTTTCAGCTTGCGCCAATTGCAATATTTTATCCAGCTTTACATCCCAACCCTCCTCATTATTTCCATTAAGAGAACTGATAAAAATCCATTGCGATCCTATTTTTTTGATTTCCTCCGGCAGTATTTCCAATTTTTCATTAGAAGCTCGATCAGAAAAAATTATCCTATCTTCGCTAGGAACATGGGCCAAAATAATTGAAAGGTCGCTTTGACAGTTCTTTTCTGTTTGCACCAAGTCCGTCTTCACTTGATTGGATTCCAACTCTCTCTTCAGCCACTGCCCAGCCTGATCATCTCCCACACAAGTGCAGCAATGCGACTCTGCTCCTAGGCGAGCCAATCCGCAAGCCACATTAGCTGCACAGCCTCCGATAGATTCATGCCTCTTTTGCGCTAATTGATGTTTTGCTCCTAGCTCAAAAGCAATTTTTACCTGTGATTCAATATCATCAGGAGTTTCTATTATGACTCCATCATTAATAGGAAAAATAATGTCTTTTGTAGATGAGCCGATACAAATGATTTTTTCCATGAGTTTATCTTAATAATGAATTTTTTAGCATGGCTTCCGGCTTCTCAACATCTAAAATATCCAAGATTGTTGGAGCAATATTTCCCAACACTCCGCCATCTCGGATCTTCCTCTCTCTGAACTCTTCGCCTATCAGCAAAAATGGGACCGGATTTTTAGTATGAAATGTATTAGGCTGGTCGCTTTCAAAATCAATCATATCTTCAACATTTCCATGATCGGCAGTTATAATCAAGTTTCCATTTTTTTCTAAAACTTTTTTAGCTAAAATCCCGATTTGCGCATCAATAAATTCCACTGCTTTTATAGCAGCTTCAAGATCTCCGGTATGTCCTACCATATCCGCATTAGCATAGTTAACCCCGATAAAATCATATTTATCCTTATCTATGGCCTCCACTATGAATTGAGTGATTTTTTCCGCTGACATTTCCGGAGTTTTTGCATAAGAATCAACTGGGGGAGATTTCACAACCATTCTCTCTTCTCCATCTACCAAATCAGCATAACCTCCGTTAAAAAAATATGTGATATGAGAAAATTTCTCTGACTCAGCAATATAGAGCTGTCTCACATCTCCCAAAACCATAGGCAGCGTAACTGGAATTGTGCGCCCGGGAAAAGCAGTGTGCACGCAAAGATCCGGTCCAAAATCAGTCATAGCGGTAAAATAAATATTAGGAATGTTTTCACCCTTTGGCAGTGTCTTATCTGCAATATAACATTCTCCATTAGCAGCGAAAAGTTTTGTTAATTGCCTAGCCCTATCTGATCTTAAATTAAAAAATATCACACTATCATTTTTGCCTACCATAGAAACTGGCTTTCCATTTTCGAAAATCACACTCGGCTTTATGTATTCGTCAGACAAATTATTGTCATAAGCCTCTAAAATAACTTCTTCCGGAGAACTGTTTTTTTCTCCCTTCCCATAAACCATGCATTCATAGGCTTGAATCAATCTGTCCCAATGCTTATCCCTGTCCATTGCATAAAATCTCCCTGATATGGTAGCAATTTTCCCTATCCCTTCCTCTTTCATTATCCTTTTGAAATATTCAAGGTGTCCCAGAGCGCTTTTAGGATATGAATCTCTCCCGTCGGTGAAAAGATGACAAAAGACATTTTCCATACCTTTCATTTTTGCCAATTTCAAAACAGCTCTGAAATGCTCCGGGTTGCTATGAGGACTATCAGAATCTCCCATCAGCCCGAGAACCTGAAGATTGCTATTATTTTTCTTAGCGTGAGTTATGGCTCCGATAAGAGCCGGATTCATAAAAAATGTCTTATTGCGAATACTTTCAGAAATAATTTTTGAATCCTGCTCGACAATTCTTCCAGCTCCTATATTCATATGGCCCGATTCAGACCCGCTCATCCGATTTTCCTCCAATCCCACATCTACTCCGGTTGCATTCAATGTTGTCGATGGATATGTTTCATATAGTTTATCCAATATCGGTTTTTTAGCTAGGGTAACAGCATTTCCTTTAGAGGGCGCAGCCACTCCCCATCCATCAAGAATCGCCAGAACTGTTGGCTTTTTTTCATTATTCATAAAATAACAAGCTTATATTTTTGATAATTAATTGCTTCCTTACATTTAATTTATATCTCCTCCTCAATCTTCATCAGACGATTGTATTTACAAATTCTCTCTCCTCTGGAAAGCGATCCTGATTTGATATATTCCGCATGCGCTCCCACAGCCAAGTCAGCAATGAAGTCATCAGTGGTTTCACCGCTTCGATGGGAAATCACTGTTTTCATATTATTTTCCTTGGCTAATTTCATGCAAGCAATCGTCTCGCTAAGCGATCCGATTTGATTAACTTTGATTAAGACCGCATTACAAGCCTTCTCTTTTATTGCAGTTTCCAATCTTTTCACGTTTGTTACCAAAAGATCATCTCCGATAGTCATAACCTTTCCTCCAATTTTTTCATTCATGCCTCTCCATCCTTCCCAATCATTTTCATTTAATCCGTCTTCCACGCTTATAATATTGTATTTAGAAATCCAATCGTTATAAATATTTACCAAAACCTCCCTAGTCACTCCATTGCTTTCTGGTTTAAAAATATATTGCCCCTCCTTATCATCATAAAAAGATGAAGCTGCGACATCCAATCCAAGACTCACTTCCACCCCCGCTTCATATCCAGCCTCTGAAATAGCTCGATTAATGAGATCTAGCGGCTTGGAATTGCTCTCCAGGCGTGGCGCAAAACCGCCCTCATCTCCCACAGCAATGCTCTGGCCTTCTGATGATAAAATCTCTTTCAATTTATGAAAAATTTCACTGCCCGCACGCAATTGTTCCTTGAAAGTTTTCACGCCATTGGGCACTATTTTATATTCCTGAACGGATAGTCCTGAATCACTATGCTTTCCGCCGTTAATAACATTAAACATCGGTGTAGGCATTTGGAAATCTGATGAAAAGCCATAGATTTTAGCAATATATTTATATAATGGAATCTTATTTTCCATAGCAGCAGCTCTGGCTACGGCCAGCGATACGCCTAAAATAGCGTTGGCGCCTAATTTTGATTTATTCTCCGTCCCGTCCAATTCAAGCATTTTCCTGTCAATTTCTTCTTGCCTATCAACCTCCATTCCAACAATTTCTTTTTGAATTTCATCATTCACATTTTTTATAGCCTTCAAAACTCCTAATCCGCCAAAGCGGGACTTATCCTCGTCTCGGAGTTCCAAGGCCTCAAAAATACCTGTTGAAGCTCCGCTTGGCACGGCTGCCATAGTCTTTATGCCAGACTCCAATTCCACCTCAACTTCTACTGTCGGATTGCCTCTTGAATCCAATATTTCTCGTGCATAAATTTTTTCTATTTTTGACATATTTATTTTTATTTATTTTTAACTCTCTCATTATATCACATAGGAATAAAAATAAAAAACGCTTATTTTTTTCTTAAAAATACAACAAAAAAACTGTACAAAAATATAAAAAGACTCGGACGAAAATCCGAATCTTTTTATTAAATTTCTAATTAAAGAAAAATATATTAAGGAGTTGTTGTTGCTTGATATGTGATGATACCAGAGTAAGCTCCTGATCTTTGTGTTGCTGGAACATCCAGTTTATAACCGATACTAGTTGTTGTAGCAGCTCCGCTATAAGCTGTATGTCTCATAATATCTGTTTGAGCTGCAGCAAAACCGGCATACTTGTTAGCAGCATCTGTTACAGTTGTTCCTGTTCCCCACCAAGTTGTATTCTTAGTAGCATCAGAAGCAAAAACTGTGAATCCCAAACCTGTACCTGACCAAGTAGCTGCATTTCCTGCTCCAGCAGTCGCAGTTGGATCCCAAGCTGTTAGATCAGTGATGTTTACTGTAGCATCAGTACTCTTGTCCATTGTTGTGTCTGCATCATCTCTTCTCACTGCTAGATTGTATCCTCCGTTAGCATTAGTAGTAGCTGTACAAATTGAGCTACCGGTAACAGGAGTTCCTGGAGTTAGATTTCCCAGATTAACTGTTGCTCCTCCGCAATCCAAGGTAATAACTTCTTGGACATCCGTCTGAAGCGTAACTCCATACGTCTCAACATCAGCATTTGCTGACGGTGCTTTCACTAGACCCGCAATTGCCAAAACAGCAATCATGGCGACTACTCTTTTTTGAGTCTTCATCATAGTTTTGTTTTTATTTTTGTTAATTATTTAAATTCAGGAATACTGTTTTTTGTTTTTTAATTAATAACAATATTCCTTATGTAACTATTATAGCATACTAGCATTAGTTTGGCAATATTTTGTCAAACTAACTTATCCACAGTTTATTATTTTTCTCCATCCATATCACGAATAAGATCTCTCATCATCAGAATTCCTCCTAAAAATAATGCAATAAAGACTATTTTAGTAATAGCAATATATAATTCCATTGTCGCACTGCCGATTCCATTAAAAATTTCTAAAAATAAACTTATAGCATAGGCTACCACTGCGGATAAAAATAATTTATAAGATATATCCAATTTTTTTTCTACTCTCCATACGACTCCAGCCGCATAGACAATAGAAAAGAAGGCCAAAACTATTCCAAATATATTAAGAATAGCTATTATTTTTGACTCAATCATGAGGACACCCCCTTTCTTTTAGAAATCAAACCGTCTTCTCTTAATCCTTTTTCTGTTATAGTTCGCAAAGATCGGCTATATAGATAGTATTCATGCGACAATATAATCAGAACAACAAGCATAAGCAAAAGACATATTATAGCAAACCAACCGATACTGCTGACTAACTCTGAATATGTAAACATAATTGATCCGCCTAAGTTAACCACCGGAGCCTCTTTGTATATAAATTTATCTTGAGAAGTTATATACATTCCGTTTACTTTTGTTCTCAATCTCAATACATATTCTCCATATTCAATATCTCGAGGCAAAGGAATGATCTGTTCTGATGATTTTACGGATGACTTATTGCTTTTGGAAATAGAAGAGACTACCTGATCCCTATCATTGATTATTTCATATGTGAAATCTGAATTTTGAGGTTCCATATTTTTCCAATCCAGCAAAACTTGAACAAAGATACTTTGATTAGAATATATGATCTTGCTTTTGTTGAGAACATCAACATTCATCACCAAAGGTAAATTTTTCTCCGGATTGGATAAAATATCAACTGGAATATCATCTTTTCCAGGTTCATCATTTTCATTCGCCGGCTCCAACGGAACAATTGTTTCTGTTGCTTCATTATTGTTAGAAATAACTTCATTGCAATCACCGCAATAATCACCGTGGCCTAAATGCCCTTTAACTTCAGGATGAGAAACAATTATGGTTTTTTGTGAAGAATCTCCCGGATTGTGACAGATAGTGATTCTTTTTCCGCTGCCACAATCATCATCGTCATCATCCTCTTCTATGATTTTAATTTGCACACTAGTTATCACGCGCCTAGCGGAATCATCCGGGTCAACCGCAGTCACCTGAAAAGTATACAATCCCAATGGCAGAGATCCATATACGCTATATTCCCAAAAACCATTGCTTTGGGCATTTACGGTACTGCTAATGATCGGACCGGGAAAAACATTTATTAAAATGGTGGCATTTTCTATATTGGTCGTTCCAGAAATCTTTGGCGACCTATTTTTAGTGGTGATTAATATGGACGGATCTATTGGTTCACCGTCCAGTGAAGTTATTTTGCATTGAGGAGCTGGCAGCGGAGGTTCCGGAGAGCATTCTTCGACAATAACAGTTTCCGGCGGAGAAGACACGCTTCCCAGAGAACCATGAGCAATAACTATATATGTATAGGATGTTCCGATTGAAACAACGCTATCAGCATAGTTTCTTTCAGTTATCCCGCTCACCAATATTTGTCCATCTCGTAAAATATCATAATAATCAGTACTTGCAGTTGCATTCCAAGAAAGATTTATTATTGCCTGCTCTCCAGAGCATCCGGAGACAGCTGTAATTATCGGTTGATCAGGAAGAGCGTTTACATAAACCGATAGAGTCGTGGATGCCCAAGCATATTTATCTTTAATATCTTTCGCCAACATTCCAAAATCCCCGAGCATTGCAAACGCCACGTAAAACATAAACAAGAAAATGGTAAAAATCCCGTGGGCCCTGGCGAAAGAGCGCACTAAAGTTTTTTTCTTATGTCTTTTTTTGTCTATCATCTTTTTTATTGTTTTATTTATGATAACATATTTGGAAAGAATTAAACATTAGTCCATTTAAATATTTCCTGAAAATTGTTTATTATTATCTGAATGATATTTTCTTTCTTTTTGGGAGTAAGAGTCGCATAAGTTTCTGATATTGCTTCATTCCCATATTTATCCATCGATTTCACATTAAAAAAATATATTACTCCTGGCTTGAAATTTGTAATGACAGCAATGTGAGACTGTGCAATTCCATCGCTTGTTGGCAAATCCATATTTTCTCCGTTTTTTCCTTCTCGATAAATAACTTTGGTGGTAGCGTCTTCATCGGTTGTCCAGCTAATAATTGTTTGCACTTTGTCATTTTGCGCCAAAGCGCTTTCCACCCTTACCTGATCTATTTTCGGATGGGTTTCATCTTTATTAGTGCTAAAGCTGGCGCCTTCCTGTTCGGCCTCATTGCCTGAATCGTCACGCACTTTTATTTTCATAACGAATGTCGTACCCGGAGTAAGGTCATGCAAAACTACATTATGATTCGTAAGAAGTTCCGGTGATCCTTGAGAACCAGTATTTTTAGGATTTTTTACGTCTGTATATTGCACCACTGAATCAGTAGCTATATTGGTTAAAAAATTAATTGTCACGCCGTGTTCAGTCACATCAGAAATTTTTATCCCGCTTATTATCGGTGGAGATTTTGGAGTAAAAGTATAATCAGAAGATACATATTCTTTTCCGCTTTCATCTTTGCTGCGCACCCTGATATGATAGGTAGTAGCAGAAATTAGGCCAGCAATTGTTATCTTATGGTCCTTCACTAAGGAATTGTCTTGACGCACCTGTCCATATGTCTGTGTCGTTCCAAATTCAACTACGGAAGATGTTGCAGAATTCGTTGACCAACTGACTAAGGCCTCTTCCATAGAAACAGCTTCGATTTTAATGGAAGAAAGGCTGGATTGGGAAGAAGTAGTGAATGTATCAGCAGATGATTGGGCGATATTTCCAGCTTTATCAGATGAAACAATGGAATAATAATATTTTGTATTGGAAGGCAAATTATTTATCACTACTTCATGTGAAGTAACGTATTTTGTTATATCAAAACTGACCAGATCGTCCCCCGCAACGCTTCCTAATTCATCAGTCAAGCCATAGCGCACAAAACTGCTAGAGATCTCATCAGTGTTCCAACTCACTAGGACTCCCTCTCCTTCACTTGGCTTTCCGACCTTGATACCGCTAATGCTTGGAGCTGTCGCATCTTTGTCTCCGTCATCGCCAGATGAATCTTGAGTTATAAAATAAAATTCATCTGCTGGTTCATATTTTACTATTGTATCCAGATTGTCAGTACAGGTTATTTTCATAAAATATTTTGTTTTTGGAGCCAGATCCAAAAGATGCACATTGTGATTGGTATTATAGGAGAGCTCTTCCCCCTTAAGGCCTGAATAGGTCTGTCCATCCACTCGATATTCCACAAAACACATAGCTTTTTGATCGGTAGTAAATGTAACAATAGCACTGGTAGATTTTTGATTAGCATGAACATTTTCTATTTTTGAAAGCGGCGGGTGATCGTGTTCTGCATCCACTGATGTCGTGAAACTTTCTGTGGAGCTCTCTACTGAAACAGCAAGTATATTTTCTGAAACCACCTTATAAAAATATTCTGTCTGAGCCAGCAGTCCAGTCAATAAAACACTATGAGACAAAGCTTGTTCTTGAATAAGCATGCTATGATCTAACTGTGAAGCATCTGTCCCATAGACTACTTTACTGTCAGTATTTTGATCAGTTGTCCATTCTATATGGACGCTTGTATCCGTGACATTATTTTCCATCGGGCCGCTAGAAATTTGGGGAGTTCCCGCCATAGCAAGCGTTGTAAAAACACTGTCTGCTGAGTATGCTACGTTTCCATTGCTATCCCTAGAAACAACTTGAAAATGATAAGTTGTATTGGGAATAAGACCAGAAACATTCACTAAGTGATTTTGTGTTGAAGCAGCATCCTCACCACTTACCAGGCTATAATTTGTGCTTATTCCTAAATAAACTATTGAATTCGTATTTTCATCAGTTTCCCAGCTTATTCTTACTGTGGATTCACTTAGATTCGAATAAGAAACATTGCTTATTATCGGCTTGATTGCATCCGGTCCGGCTATGGTTAAAAAACTATAATCCCCAGAAATCCCCTCATTCTTGTCAGCATCTGATGAATGAACTCTAAAATGATAGGTTGTGCCAGCATTCAGATCAGCTGGAAGAGTGATGCTATGATTTGTAGTTAAGGCGCCACTGCCATAAGTTTTTCCATAACTGGTGTCTGTGCCATATTCCACGAAAGAATCGCTGGCAAGATCGGTAGTCCAGGTGATAGTGGCGGTATTGTGGGTTATTCCAGCGAAGGCGACTGAAGAGATGGCTGGCGGAGGCGAAGAAGGGACAGAGACGGTCGAGAAGGTGTAATCATCTGAAACTCCTTCATTATGGGATGCGTCAGTTGAGCGGACTCTGAAGTGATAGACAGTGTCAGCAATCAAATCACTTGGAAGTGTTATGTTATGATTGGTTGCAAAAACATTATTTCCATGAATTTTTCCATAACTGGTGTCTGTGCCATATTCCACATAGGAATTGCTGGCAATGTTAGTTACCCAAGAAATATTAGCCGTATTATGAGTGATTCCGGCTGAACTGACCAAAGAAATAATCGGTATACTCGGAACTGGAACCGTTCCGGTCATAAAACTATATTGACCGCTCACCGCTTCAAATTCAGCTCCTGAACGAACCCGATAATAATAGGTAGTTTCCGGAAGGAGATTTTGAAGATTGATGGAATGATTTTGCAGTGAATCGTATTTTCCTACGACAGAACCATAGCTAGCTGTCGTTCCGAATTCCACAAAAGAATTGCTATCAATATCAGTGTTCCAAGAAACAGTAAAATTATTATAGGCGTTCTCTGTTGAAGTGACAGTAGATATGATCGGACTTCGGCCAGAATCCGTTATAAAGTCAAATCCCACTCCGCTATTATCATCCGTCATTATGTTATTAGATGTGTCCTGTGATAATATTCGATAGTAATAATGGGTTTCCGGCAATAGATCGACTAAGGTTATGGAATGGGAAATTGTCATAGTTCCGCTTCCCTGCTCCAAAGTAAAACT
>DPJH01000001.1 GCA_003543115.1 Candidatus Moraniibacteriota bacterium | reverse complement strand
ATTTATTAATTTGTCAATAGAAAAATATATGATATATTATGCACCAATAGTGTTAAATAAAAAAATAAGGCTCAATAAAGCCTTATTTTTTCAGATAACGGACTATGGAATACACCATTCGAACAAACATGCTAGAAAATTGGAATAAGATTTGGTGAAATTGGAGCGTGCAAGCTTGCTATTTAAACAAGCTCAGAGATTCCACTTCTTGAAATAAGGATGGAATAATCTATATCCATTTTTCTTTTCATTTTCCGATTCGATAAACTCCTTTTTAATTTCGACAGGCCAAGCATTAAGCGGCAGCTCATCAATTTTCTTTCCACGATCAGACCAAAACACCCCTAAGTCTTTTTCATAAAATAGTATCTCGAAAATTTTTGCATACATAGGCACCTTATATTCAAGCATGCCAACCTCCTTGTTTTTAACCGTGAGATATTTTTCAAAAAACACCCTTGGTAATATTTGAAAAATAAATAAGCAGCAAAAAATTTCACCCATGTATCCATAATTCTCTTTAATATATTCTAAAAATTTTAGATAATTCTCCCTTTCTTCACTGCCAGGCTTTGTCCATGTCCAGCTATTCTCTGTTTCCTTATCTAATATTTTAGTTCCGGACAAATATATCTGGCCTTCTTTTATTCCCTCAAATTGCTTCTCAATGGAATCAAGGACAAGCATGTCCCATTGCGCAACAGCAATGCTGTCCCATTCCAATCTCTCGCCTCTATTTTCAAACCATTCAAGAATCATCAGATCGCCGTTGATCCATTTCCAATCAGAATCTTCATATGGTGAAACATAAAAATCATCAAGATATTTTCCCAGCAGTTCTTCATATTTTTCAGCTTCTTTTTTTTCGCCGCCATAAAGACCATAGATCTTAAGATCCGGATTATATTTCTTCAATATTTGCAATCTGTTTTTACAGATTTCCGGCTCTTTATAGAACCAAAATAAAACGGCTAATTTCATGTTTTTTATTATATCACAGTTCGAAGGTGGATTTCTCCATACAAAAACAGAACCTAAATAAGTTATGATTAGAGTGCACGCCATAGTTCAGGGACGCCTGCCTACCGGCAGGCAGGTTAGAACTATTTTTGCCAAAAGAAATGAGTTGCATACATTCCTGATATGAAAATCTAGTTATCCCACAGTGCCGCTCACTATATGCTTTCTGCTTCGGCGTCAGATTTAGTTAAAACGTCTCTGATGCTAACCAACTCTTAAAATTTTCTATAAACTCAGAAAAAGTTTGCTCGTCATAGTTTCGTTTTCTCTCTTCAGTAAGTTCGCTATATTGCTTGCCATTCGGCTCTGGACTAAGAAAGCTTCCCATTGGATATCCAGGTGGAATAATCGGAGAAAAGTCTACAACATACGAAACTTTTTCATTTCTCGTTATTCCAATGGAATCATTTTTCGGATTATAGTAAGCAATCGAAGAATCCCAAATAATTTGTTTATTTCCTTGCGGATATTTTTTGAAAATTTCTTTCCAGGTCTCAACTATCTGCTTATCATCCAATTCACTTTTATCCCTTGAGAATCTTTTTAGAAATACGCCTGGTTGTTCATTGTCTGGCAGAAAATTTGTCTTTGCGGAATCATCAATGGCAATCACGATTAATCCCGATATTTTTCCATACTCTTTCGCTTTGTGCACTGCATTCTCTTTGGATATCAAAAATGGCTCACTAATATCATCAGTGATTCCAATATCATTAAGGGAGATGATCTCTATGCCTTCAATATTTCTTAGAAGATTTTTAAATCGGTTAATTTTCCCCGGGTTATGAGATGCAATTAGGACTTTCATTTCTTATATTTTTTAATTTGATTCTTTATATAGATTCTATCACAAAAAGTTTTAATATTGTACTTTTTATCGATATATCAAAATTAAAAAAGAAGCTTTTAAAAGCCTCTTTTCAACTCTATACTACATACAAATCCAATAAACCACTCTTAATTTTTGCGGGTCTTATGTCAAAATTTTTCAACTCACCAATTTTTATCCATTCCAATTCATGCGTACCTTCATATCCAGAATTTTCCTGATATTCAGGACCATCACCAGTTCCCAACTTGCCACCAACAATATTGCATTTATAAAAATATTCTCTTTGCCCCCCATCTTCTTTGCGAACAAAAGAGTTTTCAAACATTAATTCCAAAACTTCAACATCGACTCCAAGCTCTTCCTTGCATTCCCTGCTCATTGCTTCTAAATTATCCTTTCCATTCTCAACACCCCCACCCGGAAAAACCCAATAGGTTTCATTTGATTTCACCCTTTTCATTGTCAAAAGGGCGCCATCCTTCATAATTATTGCTCTAACTCTGTTTTTCATAAGACATTTAATAATACAATATTATTTTAATCTTGCAAAGCGTCATATTACTGACGCCCTATTTTTTTTCAAACATCAATGTTACAAATGAATAATAGCATAAATTCATATATGCAGTTAGAACCAAAAATGAGGCTTAAATAAGCCTCATTTTTGATAATTTTTTAATAGCACTGGCTAGGTCACGCACTTCGGACAAATACTATTGAAAATTGGGATAGAGTTGGGGTGAAATTAGAGCGTGCGATAGCTTTGATGGGCAAATAAAAAGTGGGTTCTCTCATAAAACGAAAGAACCCACCACTGCTGACAACCCTTATCCTGACTTTTTTGGGATGCCGGTTTATTCCCTCTTAGCTTCTTCAGTCAAAAACGACCTCCACTGAAGGACACGAAACACATTTACGTTGGGGGCATTCGGCCATAGTGCGGGGGCTATTTCCGCGACAATACAGTCCCCTAGTACTCTCTTCGGAGCCTATCACATTGTCTCCTCGACTAGCGCAACATTTTTCTGTGTTTCGTTCAGGTAACTTTAATGAACTTTACTATACTAAAAATATAGTATAGCATATGTAAAAAAATTTGTCAAGCACTTGTTCGAAAAAGTTCGAAGATGCATTCTCCACCACCAAAAAAGAGGCTATTTAAAGCCTCTTTTTTTATTTTGCACGGGTGGAGAGAATCGAACTCCCGCCAAGGGTTTTGGAGACCCTCGTTCTACCACTAAACTACACCCGCCTACGTTCGCCTCAAGGCGAACTCCGGCGGGCAGGCCCGCAACACACAGTTCGCGATTGAGAATTTATCTCGCCATAGCTCAACTACGACAGGCAAGGCCCGCTGAGATGAGCGACGGCGGAGTACATTCAGGTAAAAATAACAAGCGGGACGCCCAAAGACAGCCCGCCAAAAATATTATTTTGCTTCCTTGTGCAATGTGTGCACCTTGCATTTCGGACAATGTTTTTTCATTTCCAATTTTTCCTTCAGTTTTTTCTTGTTTCTAGTGGTGAAATAGTTGACGGTCTTACAAACCTCGCATTTCATTTTCGCTAGAGTGTCCTTACTTTTTGCCATAATATTATATAAATTATCTTATTTATCACAAATTACTTGAGCCGTTGACCAGAATCGAACTGGTGACCTCATCCCTCATTTGTACCTCTATTTTTATTTCCGTATGCTATGTATTGTAGAGGATTAGACTGTATATCAAGCATATCCATTTGGACTTAGCTCCCCTTGTCAGTCGTTCGGGCGTCTTGACAACGCCACGGTCTGAGCCTCATATCAGGCCTTTAACCGTTATTCGGGATTCATCACTCAGTTTCCCATGTGATGGGCAGTTAATTTTACCAAGGATGTGCTCTACCAACTGAGCTACAACGGCAGCATATCAATCAAAATATTTTTTAGTTTGGTATTGTGATAATAAATATTAATTACCCCGTATTTATTTTTTTCCTTACATGTTCCAAGTCTATTGGACTTAGTCACCGTGACAGTCTTATAAAATTGACCTGCCTTGATATTCAATTTATTGATCCAATATGATCTGGCCTTCTCTGGATCGACATCATTGAAAACTTGCAAAGAAAATTTTATATCTTTTTTATCAACTCCTAAAATTTTTATTAAAAATTCAATAAACTTGTTAATCAATCCTGCATCGGTATTAGCAAGCTTAATAGAATTTTTATTTTTTTTATTCCCTTCACCCCAATATAGACCCAATCCAAACCCCTTTAACTCAGCTAGGTACAAATTATTAGGGAGTTTAATTCTAAAAGGATCTCCGTAAGGATTATTCTTCAAATAGATAGCCTCTCCTATGGTTCTCTTTTTGATTTCATATTTTTTCATCCAATAATTAATTCCATTCTCACTTTTCCCTAAAATTTTAGCAATATCAGAAACCGACTTGTTCTCCTTAAAATAATATTTTAGCAATTTTTCTTTTTCTATACTCATATCCATACAATAAGCCAAAAATAGATTCTGGTCAACCAAGTCCTGTTCATAACATAACTCTACTAATAATTTTTAATGAACTACGCGGTGGGCAGAGAGGGAGTCGAACCCCCGTAGGCCGAAGCCGACAGATTTACAGTCTGTTGTAATTGACCACTCTACCATCTGCCCATACACAAAAATAATTTTAAATTAAAAAAATTATAAATTTTTTAAAATAAAACTATGAGCCGAAGAACGGAGTTGAACCGATAACCTACTGTTTACAAAACAGTTGCTCTGCCATTGAGCTACTTCGGCTTATTTATTTCAAATTTTCTCGCTTTTCTATTATACCTGTCTTTACAAAACAATCAACCTTTTCTCATATGATATCAGAGTTCCAGCAAAAAATCCATATTATGATCTGTGAGCCATAGTTTCCAAAACCCTCATCCTATATTTAACATTTCTATTTTTAGGATCCAGTTTCAGCACTTGTTTGAAACATTCCTTGGCATCACCCAAGCTATCGATTTCCATATAATATTCTCCCAATCTTTCATAAGCTTCGACATCCTTTGGATTGGCAGCAATTCTCTCAATCAGAAGATCCTCCAATCTATCTTTCATTTCCGATCTGCCGCTAGGAGTAACCACCTTGTCGCTTACCATAGGTTTTATTATTCTTTCCTCCAGATCATCTGTTTTCGCCTTAGAGCCATTATCTCTATGCAGGGCATTTTTCATTTCAGATAAATATGACTTCTTTTTCGGTTCATAGCTATTCACCCTTTCTATTATCGGATCTTCCAGATCTTGAGAGTTATGTAATTTATCTCCAGCATTCCTATTTATATGATTATTCTTTTTATTCCTAATCGAATCATTGAGATTTTTCGATCTGCTTTCCAAGCGTAAAAAAATTATTCTGGCTCTTCGAGTCAATTTTTCGGAAAAAACAAAAAAAATATTTTTTACTCCGCCCCAATTGATGCCTTTCAATGCAAATTTTATTTTCCCCCAGAAAGTGACTTTCGCCATCATAGCTTTTTTCTCTTTTTCCAAATCATCCTCATCACTCAAGCTTGCGATTTGAGGAGCTTTTTTCATGAAAAAAATTATTATTCCTGCAAGGCTTAGAACTATTAGAATCGGAGGTATTGTAGAATACAACATAATTTATTTTATATCTTCTTTTTTTACTGAAATATATTTTCCATTCTCTAATTTTACCTTTATTTCCTGAGTAATAGCATTGATTTCTATTACAAAACCTCTTCCTTCGGATGTATCCACATTGCTATGAAGTTCCGGCATACCCACCAGCATATCCTTATATTGCTGCGCTTCATAGGCCAAGCAGCACATCAATCTTCCGCAAAGGCCTGACATTCTGTCTGAACCCCTATGCGCAATTTGCTGCGCTCTCGCCATATCCGTCGTAATGCTTTGCATATTGCCATTATTTCTCACGCAGCACAGTTCCCTGCCGCAAATTCCATATCCACCCAGCTTTCTTGCTTCATCTCTTGAACCGATTTGCTGCATGCGAATAGATTTCTTAAGTTCCTTTGACAATTTCCTGACCAGTTCCCTGAAATCCACCCTGCCATCGGCAGTGAAAGCAAAAATTATCTGCTTTCCATCAAGACTGACTCTGGCGTCAATAAGCTTCATTTCCAGTTTTGTCTCTTTTATTTCCTTACGGCAGGCCTCCAAGCAAGATTCCTTCTGCTCCTCACATTGAAGGAAAACTTCACGATCTCTCTGGGTGGCGATGCGCAACACTTTTTCTTTCGTCTCTTCCTTTGCATTTTCCACTAAGCCTTCAACAATGCCAATTTCATTAGCATATTCCGCTGCTACAATAACCATGTCCCCCGTTGACAAGTCAAAATCACTTTCATATAATTTTGGATTATCCCAGGCGTATACGCTAACTAAAACTTTTTGCATTTAATTTATAATTCGAATCGAGAAAAATCACCGATTTGAATATTTTCACCTATTTTACTTATCTTTTCCGTAAGCAATTCGCCTATTGTCTGATCAGGGTTTTTTATGAAAGACTGGGTCAAGAGAGCATTTTCCTCTCTGAATTTTTTCTCTTTTCCTTCTAAAATTTTGTCCATAATTTCTTTAGGTTTTTTCTCCTCGGCCAGCTGAGCTGTCCAAATTTCTCTTTCCTTATCCAAAATTCCACTGTCGACATCTTCCGGTTTCAGATATTTCGGGTTAGCTGCAGTAATGTGCATAGCAATATCCTGAGCCAAAGCCTTGAATTCTTTATTTCTTCCCACAAAATCAGTTTCGCACAAAAGCTTTACCATAGCGCCTACCCTGCCATTGGAATGGATGTAGGATGCTATTACGCCTTCCCCAGCCACTCTGTCAGATTTTTTCATAGCCTTCTCCTGGCCTCTTTTTCTTAGGATTTCAACAGCTAAATTATCATCGCCCTTGGCCTCCTCAAGCGCTTTTTTAACTTCTACAATCCCTGCTCCAGTCCTCTCGCGTAAATTTTTTATTTGCTCTAATGTACTCATTATCTATGAGTGGATACGAGTAGCTGTCCCAGAACCAGGAAACATCTCGCACCATTTTTTTAATTTTTTATTATGAAAATCCAGATAGTAAACTCGTGTTAAGACAATCAACTTCAAGGCATTGGATGTCCGAAGTTATTTAGCAGACTTAGCTGCAGGAGCTGCAACAGCGGCCTGAGCAAGTTTAGCCTTTTCTTTGCCAGCCAAAACAGACTTAACCACATAGGCAATCATTAAACGAAGTGAAGAAACAGCATCTTCATTGGATGGAATCGGATAGTCCACCTGGGACGGATTAACATTCGTATCGACAAGCGCAATAATCGGAATATTTTTCTTGATAGCCTCTTTAATTGCAAGGTCATCTTCAATAACGCCAGTAACAAAAATGGCTCCAGGCATCTTTATCATATTCTTTATGCCCCCCATTCTTCTCTCCAATCTTTCCAGCTCCTCAGCGATTTTCATTTGTTCAAATTTGGTATATTTCTCATATTCACCTCTTTTGGTTTTTTCCTGTCCATCACGCAAAAATCTTGTCCTCCCTGATATATTTTGAAAATTAGTAAATGTTCCTCCCAACCACCTGTCGATAACATACGGGGATTCGCATTTTTTTGCAGCTGATTCAATCAATCTCTTTACTTGCTTTTTTGTTCCTACGAAAAGAATGTCTTGTTTTTCTGAAACAATTTTTTCAATAAACTTAGTCGCTTCTTCCAATCTATTTACTGTTTTTTGCAAATCAATAATATTTACTCCGTTTCTGGTGCCAAAAATATACTCATTCATTTTTGGATTTTTTCTTGATTTTTGATGCCCAAAGTGAACTCCTGCTTTTAGCATGGAATTCATATCCATTTTTAAGCTGGCAAAATCAAAATCAGCAAAGTAATCTTCGCTTATTTTCTTTGAAGCCGCCTTTTCAGTGTTAGCCTCTGACACCTGATCTTCTTGGGAAGAATTTTTTTTCTCCTCTACCATTTTTTTATAGCCTTGCTAAATCCTCTTTAAAGAACATTTAGCCGGCACATCCTTAATTTATTAATCTTCTCAATTATTGAGAAGAAACCGCTACTTTTTGTTTATTTGGCCTTTATTTCCCGCTTAGCGGGACAGGAATAGGCCCAAAAAGTATGTGATTTATACCTAAATAGTATATCAGCCCCCTTTTCTCTTGTCAATTCTCAATATCTATGCTAAATTGTCTAAGTAATAAAAAATAGGCTAAATCCAAACGCGACACTGGAATTTAAAACTATTATCAATATACTATGAAAAAGAACATACACCCCCAATACTATGATGATGCGAAAATAATCTGCGCTTGCGGCAATGTCATCGAAGCAGGATCAGTAGTAAAAGAAATGAAAGTTGAAATCTGCTCAGCTTGCCATCCTTTCTATACTGGCAAGAAGAAATCTCTGGATACGACCGGACGCGTAGACAGATTCAAGAAACTAACCGAAAAATCAGCCACTAAAAAAGTTGTTCGAAAAAGCAAAACTGAAAAGAAAGCTGCTGTAAGAGAGAAAAAATCTGCCAAAAGTAAAGAATAATCCTGCCTAAACAAAAATTCCTCTTGCGAGGAATTTTTTATTTCTCAAAAACCATATAGACAGTCATTCCCTGTTTTCTTTTGCGATGCTTGATAGCGCCTACAAAATGCGATTCTTTTTCTTTGAAACCGACTGACTCCGCCAATTCTCTCCACTGCTCCATCGATTTATAAAGTCCAGTCCAAGGCATATAGTTGTTTTGCACATTCATGATCCAATCATTGAGAAATAAAAATTTAACTTTATCTTCCTTGACTAAAGACATAAACTCTTCTGTTGCTTCTGACGGCTTCAAACCAATTTTTTCCAGATAGTCTATGGTTTCATTTGATTTGTAATCATGCTCAGGAAAAGACTCTTCAAAAATAACCAATCTTCCCTTAGGCCGCAAAACGCTTCCGATCTTTTGAAGGATTTCTCTGACTTCCTCGCTCCTCCTCAAATGGTGCAGCACCAATTTTATTATAGCCAAATCAACAGATTCTTTCTTAATCGCCACCAGACTTCTCTGAAAATCGATGCGAGCATCCAGATCTCCCAGAACAGGTTGGCTTATGGGATCAATGCCGATCATTTTCTTGATTTTTTTATTATTTTCCGCCAATTCTTTGAGGAAAGCTAGTTTCCCGCAACCAAAATCCAAAGCAATTTTCACTCTATCCAATTCTTTCTCCATCATTTCCAAAAACATATCTTTGGGCTTTATAGAATCTCCTCCTCCCTTCCAATAACTTTTTAGCTTGGCATTATATGACTTCCTCACTTCTGCTCTGTCCGCATTTTCATGTTTGCCTGCTTTTAAAAGATAAGCAAAAAATTCTTCCACAAACTTTTCCGGATCAATAAGATTTTCATGATTGTTTATCCAATGTTTTTTTAATGCTGATAACACTTCTTTTTTATAGAGAATTTTCAAAGGATTCTTTATAATATCTGTTTTTTCTAGCTTCATAATATTATTGCATTCTTTGACTTATTGTTCCTATTGAAGTATAGTATATTAAGGTTTTGAAGTAAAATTATTATAAAATATATGCAATCTGTCATTGAAGAAATAAAAAAAGAATATGCCGAAATCTCTGAACAACTCAATTCGCCTGAGGTTCTTTCCGACATGGCAAAAATGGCAAGTCTTGGAAAAAGACAATCTGAACTCTCTGAGACTGTTAATCTGATCAATGAATTAGAGAAAATAAACACCCAGATGCAAGAAAATGCTGGAATTGCCAATACTGACTCAGATCCGGAAATTCGCCAAATGGCTATGGAAGAAAATATTGTGCTTTCCCAAAAAAAAGAAGATATGGAAAAGAAGCTTGAGCTCGTACTCATTCCCAAAGATCCCAATGACGAGAAGAACAGCATCGTGGAAATTCGCGCCGGAGCTGGGGGGGACGAATCCGCTCTTTTTGCCGCAGAACTTTTCCGCATGTATTCCCGTTTTGCAGAAAATAATGGCTGGAGAGTAATTCTGCTTAACTCGAATGTGACAAGTGTCGGAGGATATAAAGAAGTTACTTTTGAAATAAACGGTCCTGGATCATATGGAAAAATGAAGTTTGAATCAGGAGTGCATCGCGTGCAAAGAATTCCCGAAACTGAAAAAAATGGAAGAGTCCACACATCCACTTCCACCGTTGTTGTTTTGCCGGAAGCCGAAGAATTTGATTTCAAGCTTGATGATCAGGATATTCGCGTAGACACGTTCTGTTCTTCCGGCCCTGGAGGGCAATCTGTCAACACCACTAAAAGTGCGGTGCGTCTTACTCATATCCCGACAGGCCTTATTGTTTCTTGCCAAGACGAAAAATCACAAATCAAAAACAAGGAAAAGGCCATGAAAGTATTGCGCTCGCGCCTGCTTCAAATCGAAGAAGACAAAAAAGCCAAAGAATTAGGAGATGCCAGGCGTTCTCAAATCGGTACCGGAGATCGCAGTGAAAAAATCAGAACTTATAATTTTCCTCAGGATCGCATCACCGACCATCGCGTAAAGACTAACTGGAGCAACATTCATGGCATATTGGAAGGCAGTCTAGACGACATTATCAACACCCTAATTGAAGAAGATGTCAAACTAAAGATGCAAAAATAATTTATTTCCGATAAAAAAACAAGGATTTGATAGCCTTGTTTTTTTATGCCTATTTTTGAGTTTATACAAAAAACAGCAGGAATAATATTCCCAAAGCTATGCGATAATAACCAAAAAAACCAAATCCATATCTCTCTACCGTTCGCAAAAATATTTTCACGGCTAAATACGCAAAGATAAATGAAACCATCGCTCCAACTCCCAAAAGAAAAAATTCACGCCCGGAAAAATGAATGGGCGTTTTTAGCAAATCATAGCCAGTGGCGGCACACATTGTCGGCACTGCCAAAAGGAAAGAAAACTCCATAGCTTGTTTTTTGCTCAATCCGCTGAACATTCCTCCAATAATAGTGGCAGCCGCCCGAGACACTCCCGGAATCACTGAAATGCTTTGCGCTGTTCCAATCATAAAAGCCTTGCGGTAGCTCATGTTTTCCAATAAAAATTCCGGCTCTTTGCTATCCTTCATTCTTTTGTCCAGAATAACAAGGATTATTCCTCCAATAATAAGCGCAATGGAAACCACCATAGGACTGAATAAATATGTCTTGATGGTTTTGTATAGAAAAAATCCTACCAATGCTGTTGGGAAAAATGCAATTATCAATTTTTTATACAATTCCACACTGCTCAAAAAACGTCCGGCATACAAGAGCACAATCGCCATGATTGCTCCCAATTGAATGCTGATTTCAAATGTTTTTACAAAAGCATCTTCTCCTATGCCCAAAATATTGCTCACCAAAATCATATGGCCCGTGGAAGAGATCGGCAAGAATTCAGTTATGCCCTCTACTATTCCCAATATAATCGCATCAAAATAATTCATATAAAAAATAATTAGATCTTACTTCCATATCATATTAACATTTTTATAGTTATCTGTTAATTAATGTTTACTCGTTTAATAAAAAACTAGCTACTTCAGTAGCTAGTTTTTTATTATTGATGAATTGGATTTATAAGTTTTAGAATGAAGGAATGGAAACTCCCGGAACTTTCACTGAAGGCGTACCGCCCTTGCTCGTATCCACCTTGACTCCTCCCGCATTTACAGTAGCTCCTGAGCCATCAGTTTTAACATTGACATTGCCTGTCTGGACATTAGCGCCATTTGCAGAAACGTCCACCTTAACATCTCCCGTATTTATCTTTACACCTAGGTTATTCACCACCACATTGAGGTCGCTGGCGCCTCTGACAGAATAGTACGAACCTCCGCCATTTACAGAAATAGCACTTAATTGCTTAGCTGCCACACTATCAACAGATAGCGCAATAACATCTACTATAATTCCTTCTGTTTTAAGCTTGCTTGCATAAGACAATGGATCTCCACCGCAAGTTTCCTCCCCGTCGCTCAATAGGACAATGCGTTTTTGTGAGTCTGCAGCAGTCTTATTAAGTATTTCTTCTGCTCTTTGCAACGAAGCTGTAATTGGAGTCCAACCATTAGGGTTGAGCAGATTCACTTTTTCTTCCACAATCGCTCTTTTAACCGGACTCAAATAATATACTTCTTCTATTCCATTGCAAGAAACAGTCTTTTGAGCTAGAGTACTATCCCCTTTGTGTCCATAAGCAACAACGCTTAAATTAACATTTTCTCCTAAGTTTTTTACGTAATTGGAAACAGCTGTTTTTGCAACATTAATCCGGCTTCCGCCTTCCGCTTGCGCAGCCATACTGCCTGATGCATCAAATATTAGCACTGTATTGACAACAGGTGCAGACGGATTATCCTGCACAAATCCGCTGGATTGTGCGTTTACGCCCGTATTGACACTCACGCCATTTTCTCCTGTTTTAACATTCACTCCTCCCGCATTCACGTCCACTCCGTTTGCTCCTGTTTTCACATCCACTCCATCTGTCTTGACTTGAACTCCCTCTGACCCCACCTTCACATCCACTCCGCTATTTTTATATGCTACATATCCAGCAACTGCGGCAGCCAATCCCAAAATCACGATACCTCCAATAATTGCTCCGACTCCTATGATTCCTTTTTCACTTTTCATATTTTTTTATTAGTTTTTATGTGGTTTAATTATATCACAAATTTATTCTCCACAAAATAAGATTTCCTTAT
>DPJH01000004.1 GCA_003543115.1 Candidatus Moraniibacteriota bacterium | reverse complement strand
CGGAGACGGTGCCGTATTCAATTTGGCGTTCCGGATTGCCAGATCCGATATCAACAATATTTCCATTGCCTATTGCTGTAGTTGCAGTGATGGCGGAAACAGAATTAGTATTGACTATGGCAGTAATTTCCGGTAGTGCGTCCATAACACAACGAACAGATGCACCTGTAGCACGATTAATGTCAGGATATGCTGTTGTATTCGCACTGTTCGTATCAAGATAAAAAATTGGAGCACCTGTTATACCAGAAATAGTACTCGCCCAATACCATCCACTGGCCCCTTGACTATACAAAGAACCATTTCCGCTGGCTCGATAGCCGGGCACAGTTAATTTTAACGCGGAACTGAACGCAGTAACAGTGCCACTTATACCTTCAGCAGAAGCTACTGCAGACCATTCAAGTTTTGTTGGTAACCGAAAACCGGACGGACAAGGATTATTTATACCATCAACTCCCTGCCAAAGTGAATTATTTTGCGGAGAACGCCAATTAAAGGGAGAATTTAATGCTCTGATAAAATTCGCATGACCTGGTGAATCAGAACTGCTTAAAATTGTCGTGGTTCCGCTTGTTCTTGATTGATGTCCATCAACATCTCTGCCCCACTGAAAAAGCCATCCATATGATTGCGAATCGTTGTATGCAGTGGCAACACGTGTTGCTCCAAGATTTCTATCCAACCAGCATTTACCATCAGCTCCAATAACCGTTCCATAGGTAATTGAATTTTTAGTTACAGTATCTGTGCCGCAAGCTGCTTGTACTTTTCCAACATATATAAAGCAAATAAGTGCTATTACAGCTAAAATTGCTTTTTTTAAATTTTTAACTATCTTTTTCATTTTTTTATTTTTGTTTTTATCCAAAATTTGTTTTATTTAATGTTTTTCAAAACAAAAAAGAACCAAACATTTATTATTTGCTTCTTGAGAAAGTTTTTTTGATTTAATATTTTCATTTTAGTTGTGTTTTTTGTTTTTGTTTTTTGGAGAAAGATAATTTTTTTCTTTCTATGGAAATTATACAACAGCTATAGAATGAAGACAAGCGAGCGATTTTCTGAAAAAGACCATTCCTTAATTCTTATCCAGCCAGCTTTGCAAAATTATTTTAGCAGCCTCTTGATTGTCCAGTTTTTTTATCTTCTTCACTCCTTTCTCTTTGAGATTGCCTTCTGCCATCTTTGTAGAAAACATTTCTTCATGATATTCAATTTCTATGCTAAATTCCTTCTTGATTTTTTCTCCGATATTCTCTGCCTCAAAAGTTTTTTTTCCAGCTCCAGGCATGTCCAACTTGCCAATTATAATTTTATTTATCTCTTCTATTTCAAGTATTTTCCCCAGTACGTCAAAAAAATGCTTATTATTATCGATAGTGCTATAAGTAAAAGCTATCCTAATCTCACTGTCAGCTATAGCCAGTCCAATTTTAGATTTTCCATAATCCAAACCTAAATATTTTTCTATTTTCCCCATAAATTATTTTCGAGTTAATATTTCTACCCCTCCCTTAGTAATCAAAACAGTATCTTCAAAATGAGCGCTTAACTTTCCGTCACGCGTAACATAAGTCCATCCGTCTTCCCCTAATTTTATTTCAGGCTTCCCTGCATTTATCATAGGTTCGAAAGCCAGTGTCATTCCTTCTTTCAGTTTCACGTCATCCTCCTTGGATTTATAATTTGGGATATGCGGATCTTCGTGCAATTTTTTCCCTACTCCGTGCCCCACCAAATCCCTAACCGGAGAAAATCCGAATTTCTTTGCATGATCTTCCACTGCGCAGGAATACTTTGATAACTGTCCCTTTGCTCGCAACTTTCCGATCCCAATATTCAAAGATTCACGAGTAACATCCAACAGTTTCTGAGCTTCCTCGGATATTTTTCCCACTGCCCAAGTACGAGCCATATCAGTGATCATTCCTTTATATCTCATACCAATATCAATTTTCAATATATCCCCTTCTTTTAAAATTACATTTTTGCTCGGAATTCCATGAACAATCTCTTGATTTATGGAAGCACAAATAGTGCCTGGGAAAGGATTGCCGCTTTCTTTTCCATAGCCCTTAAATACAGGTTTTCCTCCTGCCTCAATAATAAGCTTCTCTGCTAGAGCATCTATTTCAAAAGTGTTTTTTCCTGGAAAAACCTGGGCTCCCACTTTTTCCATAATATCAGCCAAGATTTTTCCTCCTTCGCGCATAGCTTCAATTTCTTTTTCAGATTTTATGATTATCATATTCTAAAAGTTACCAATGGCTTATAAAATTAAAAAGTCTCTTGTAAATTAAATTATTAAATTTCCATATTCTTAATAATATCTTCAAAAACTTTTTCTATATCCTGCTCTCCATCAATTTCAACTACCAAGCTTCTATCACTATAATATTGGATTACCGGCAAAGTCTCAGCATTAAAAACTTGCAATCTTTTTTTAATTCCTTCTAAGGTATCATCCATTCTTTGATTAATTTTTCCTCCGCAATGAGGGCATTTTTCATTTCCAGATTGGATATCTCTGCCCATTATCAACGAAGATTTGCATGACTCGCACGTCCATCTTTTGGATATTCTTTTTATTGATTCTTCCTCAGAAATATTCACAAAGAAAACCTTATCCAATTGTCTTCCAAAATCATGCAACGACTCTTCAATGTAGCTAGTCTGATCCAATGTGCGAGGAACTCCGTCAAAGACGATCCCTTTGTTTATTGGAATGGAAGCAAGTTTTAGATGCAAAACTTCACGTAAAATTCTACTAGAAACCAAGGTCTTAGTCACATTCTGAATATCATAAACTTCCCTCCCTAATTCATTGTCCATTTTAGCAACTTCTCGCAGTGTCATGCCCATATCAATATGGACCAAATCAAACTTGCTAGCTAATTTTTCAGCCTGAGTACCCTTACCGCTTCCTTGTTGCCCTAAGATAATAATATTCATACTCTCAAATTATCGCCAATTATTAAGCAAATAATTCGAATAAATTCACTCGATGTTCGCGAATATTTGCATGTTAGAAACCGTCATAATCTCTCATAACCAATTGGCCTTCGATCTGCTTTACTGTTTCAATAACTACAGAGACTACAATAAGAAGCCCGGTTCCTCCAATAGATATCGATTTAATACTTGAAAATCCTTGTATAATGAAAGGCAAAACCGCAATGATTCCTAGAAATAATGCGCCTGATAAAGTTATACGATTAATAATTCTATACAGATATTCCGCCGTATTCTTTCCTGGTCTGATTCCAGGAATATATCCTCCCTGCTTTTGAAGGCTTTCTGATATTTTATGAGGATCGAAGACAACTGATGTGTAAAAATATGTGAAAGCTACTACTAAAATAAAATAAGCTGAACCATAAAATATCTGATTTTGGAAAACATTTCCTACGCTTCTGGCGATATTTGCTACAACTTCATTTGATGATGTTGCTAAAAAATTAGCAATCATCCCGGGAAAGAGCATAATTGACATAGCAAAGATGATAGGAATCACCCCGGCTTGATTGACGCGAAGTGGAAGATGAGTGGATGATCCCCCATACATCTTATTACCACGAATTCTCTTAGCATAAGAAACTGGAATATTTCTCTGTCCTTCGGTTATAGTAACTATACCGGAAATAGCGGCAATAACCACCGCCAACAGTATGATATAAGTAAAAAGCTGCGATGAATCAAAAGTAGCAGAAAGCTGGGACAAACTTGATGGAAGACCGGCAACAATTCCAGCAAAAATTATAATAGAAACTCCATTTCCTATCTTCTTTTCAGTGATAAGCTCTCCGAGCCACATCAATAAAATCGTTCCGGCTACAGCTACGGATATAATAGAAAACATTTCAAAATTAGAAATTTGTCCTAAAATATTTTGCGACCGAAGAAGAGAAATCATTCCAAAAGTTTGCATGGCAGCCAATGGAACTGTTGCCCAGCGTGTCCACTGATTAAATTTCTGTCTTCCAGCTTCTCCTTCTTCTTTATAGATCTGTTCTAATCTCGGAAAAATCATCGTTAAAAGTTGCATAATGATCGAAGAAGTTATGTATGGTCCCACTCCCAACATAACAATAGAAATGCTGCTAAGGCCTCCTCCGGAAAAAAGATTCAACAATCCAAAAAACTGATTATTCTCAAAAAAAGATTTCAATTGATCCTGATTAACTCCAGGTATAGGAATTGCCGCAATCAATCGAAAAATAACAAGAATTGCAATAATGAATAAAATTTTATTACGTAATTCTTTTACCTTGAAAATCTGCGATATTTTCTCAAACATATAATTTATTATTCCTTCCATTCACATCCATCAAAAATGTGAAGATTTATCGTTTAAAAATATTAATAGCATATTCATTATAACATCTATATCCATATTTAGAAAATAGGAATATTCATCGGATAAAAAAGCAAAAAGGGGACTTGCGCCACCCTTTTACAGCCTGTGTTATAGCAATTATTCAACTTTACCGCCAGCCGCCTCGATAGCCTTTTTGGCAGAAGCGCTAATTTGAATACCTTTTGCGATTGTCAATTTCTTTTGAATAGATCCAGATCCAAGAATTTTTACTCTTGCCGTTCCTTGGATTTTTCTAATAATTTCCGCTTTCACCAAAGATTCAATCGTTATCACATCATTATCCTTGAAATATTCTTCTAATTTAACGATATCCACAGTAGTTGCTTTCTTAACGATAGATTTGAATCCTCTTTTTTTCTTCATATGATCAATCAAAGTTGATCTTCCTCCTTCAAAAAGCGGATCCACCTTTGCCCCACTTCTAGCTTTTTGACCTTTGTTTCCTTTTCCTGAGTACGTTCCCTTTTTCCCGCCACGTCCGATAGTTTTTCTTTTCTTTTTGGGAGTTTTAATTTTTAGAGTATTTATCTGCATATGCTATTTATTATTCAATTATATCCTACTTATTTATTCAAATATTTTTAATCTAAGATTGTCTTTCATCAAAACTAGCTTGCGTCCTTGCCCGCGCCGATCCTCTCTTTTCTGCTTCGAGCTTGATTCAGGGTTGATAAAGCTTCTACGGTTGCTCGAGCCACACTCAATTTATTTGAAGCTCCTAAGGACTTTGAAACAACATCCTTGATTCCGGCAAATTCAACCACTGTTCTGATCGCTCCACCAGCAATAATTCCATTTCCTTCAAGTGCTGGCTTAAGGATTATCTTAGCGCTTCTTGATTTGTAATAAATATCATGAGCAATCGTGTTCTTAGTCATCTTGATCGTAACTAAATTCTTTTTTGCATCATCAAAAGCCTTTCTAATGGCATCAGATACATCCGCTCCTTTCCCAACTCCTACCCCAACCTTGCTTTTCCTGTTTCCAATTACTAAAGTAGCCCTGAATCGAAATCTTCTTCCTCCTTTAACCACACGAGTTACTCTCGCCAAATCAAGAAGCTTCTGATCAAATTCAGGCTTTTCCTTTTTTCCTTTAAAATTTTTATTGTCTCTTGCCATTTTATTTAGTCCTTAGTTCTTATTTTTTAGTAAGCAGATTATGTAGCGGGGCTTGATGTTTCCATAAACCACCTGCCTACCGGCGGGCAGGCCTGCCTACCGATAGGCGGGCAAACTACAAACTATTTAAAATTTTAACCCTGCCTCTCTTGCTCCATCAGCCACTGCCTTTACTTTCCCATGGTATTTATATCCTGATCTATCAAAGACAACCTTTTCGATTTTTGCAGTTTTGCATTTTTCTGCTACAACCTTTCCCACTTCTTTCGCTCCTACTACCGTGTTCTTACCCTTTACTTCAAAAAGACTAGCAGATGCAATGGTCTTGCCAGAAATATCATCAATAACCTGAGCACTGACATTTCTTAAACTGCGAAAAACAGCCAATCTCGGAACTTCATTAGTTCCAGAAATTTTAGCTCTGATTCTTCTTTTTCTGTGTAATCTTATTTGATTTCTGCTTAATTTTTTCATAGTATTTTATAATCTTCTAATTTACTTTATTTGGATGCAGCTTTCTTTCCAGCTTTTCTTCTTACAACTTCTCCTGCATATCTAAATCCCTTTCCTTTATATGGCTCAACCGGCTTTAATCCTCTCACTTCAGCTGCAAATTGACCTACAGCCTGTTTATCAATACCGCTGATAATCAATGCGCCCTCTTCAATTTTAGCCTCCAGCTTAGCTGGAACATCTACAACCACTGGGTGAGAAAACCCTAAAGCTAAATTTATTTTCTTTCCAGCTACATTCATACGAAAACCTACTCCTTGAAGTTCCAATTTTTTTGCATAACCCTCTGTAACGCCAACTATCATATTGTTGATAATTGCTCTGGTCAGACCCCAAACAGCATTAGATTTTTTTGTTTTTCCTACATTTTTTATAGAAATTTCTTTGTCATTCATTTCAATTAAGACATCCTTGTGATGAACGAAACCAAGTGTTCCCTTTGAACCATTAACTTCAACATTGTCTTTTGTAAGACTAACATTTACTCCCTCTGGTATGATTATTATTTTTTTACCTATTCTACTCATTTTATTAGATTTTGGTTCTTAGTTTGTAGTTTTTAGATATATCAAGAAACTACTCACAACCAACTATAAACTATTAAATTACCAAATTTCACAAATAACTTCTCCTCCCAAGCCAAGCTTTCTTGCTTCAAAACCGGTCATCACTCCTTTTGGAGTAGAAATAATAGAGATACCGAAATTATTCTTTACGCTTCTAATTTCTTTATTTTTAACATAAATTCTCTGTCCTTGTTTGCTAATCCTTCTCAATCCTTTTATCGCTGGCAATTTCTTAGTATTAGAAAGTTTATAATATTTCAGCGCTATTCTTATATTTTCAAAAGATTCCTGCTTTTCTTTCGAAACAGACTCAACAAAACCTTCTTTCTCAAGAATATTCGAAATAGCCATTTTCAATTTAGATGCTGCAAAAACAACATCACTATGTCCAGCTGTTTGCGCATTTCTTATTCTTGTTAACATTTCTGCTATAGGATCTAACATATTTTTTCGCTTAGTTATTGGTTCACTGCCAATGTCCTTTTGAGTTCATTGACTGATAACGATTAACATTTATAATTTACCAACTAGATTTCTTTACTCCTGGGATTTGACCTGTACTTGCTAATTCTCGAAAACAGATTCTACAAATATCAAAAGCCCGCATATAACCATGTTTTCTCCCGCATCTCCAACATCTTCTCACGATTCGTGTTGAAAATTTTGGTGTCTTTCGAGCTCTAGCTTCAACAGATTTTTTTGCCATATTATTTTAAACCTTAATTCTAATGCTTTTATTAACTTAATCTTTTTTTAAAGGAAAGCCCATCAATTTAAATAAAGCTAATCCTTCTTCTCTATTTTTTGCAGTCGTTACAATATTTACTTGAAACCCAACAATATTTTTTACGCTCTCAGGCATAATTTCAGAAAATATAGTATGTTCCTTAATTCCAAAATTGAAATTTCCACCAGCATCCACAGCTGAATCTTTTATTCCTTGGAAGTCTCTTACACGAGGTATGGCGACAGACACTAACTTCTCAATGAAATCCCATTTTCTTTTTCCTCGTAGCGTAGCTCTCATGCCAATCTCTTGTCCTTCACGAATTTTGAAACCAGCAATTGACTTTTTTGCTTGTGTCATAACAGGTTTTTGTCCAGCAATCATAACAATAGTCTTTTTAACGTCCTCCACCAAAGCAGAATCTTTAATGAATTTCCCAATTCCGACATTAATAACAACCTTCTCTATCCTTGGAACTTGCAAGGCGCTCTTGAAACCGAATTGTTCTTTCATCTTTGAAACAACATCCTTATTATATTTTTCCTTAATTGATTTGTACATATTTTTCTTATAATTCTGCTTTACATTTTTTACAAATTCTAAATTTACTTTTCTCGGTGACCTTGTATTCTATCCGGGAAGCCTTTCCGCATTTAGGACAAACTAGCATAACATTGGATGTATTGATTTTTCCAGGAATCTCCACTCTCTGACCTTGCTCGCCTTCTTTCCTTGGTCTGATATGTTTTTTCACAATATTAACACCCTCTACTATAATCTTATCTTCAGCTGACAAAACTTTCAAAACTTTGCCCGTTTTCCCTCGGTCTTTACCCGCCAGTATCTTAACTTGATCGTTCTTCTTGATTTTCATAATGTTATATGTCTCTAATTAATCTCTAATTTATTCAACTAATATCCTTTAAATTTTTATTCGCGACTATTTTTGATCAAATTCAGGATTAATTCGCGATTTATATCATTATAATACTTCAGGAGCAAGTGAAATTATTTTATTAAACCCTTTTTCTCTTATTTCTCTGGCAATTGGACCAAAAACCCTGGTTCCCTTCGGCTCTTTTCCATCCACAATAACCGCTGCATTTTCATCAAATCTTATATAAGTTCCGTCTTTTCTTCTAACCTCCTTAGATTGCCTTACGATAACCGCTCGTACCTTATCTCCTTTTTTTACCATACCTCTTGGTTCAGCCGATTTAACTGAGGCCACAATTATGTCTCCAACCTGAGCATATCTTCTTCGTGAACCACCCAAAACCTTGAAGCACTCAATAATTTTTGCTCCTGTGTTATCAGCTGATTTTAATCTTGTCTCTGCTTGTATCATTTTTTTAGTTTATGGTTTATGGTTAGTGGCTTATGGCTAGTATTTATTACAAACTATAAACTACCAACCGCAAACTAATCTATATTACTTTATAACATTTATCCTTGCTCATTGGTTTGCATGGAACTATTTCCACCTCATCTCCTGTCTTATATTTTCCCTCGGCGTCATGAGCCTTATATTTCTTAGTAGAAATATATTTCTTTTTATATTTTGGATGAGTCTTCAAACTATCAACAGCCACAACTACCGTCTTAGTCATTTTATCGCTAACAACGATTCCTTTTTTCTTGATAATTACTTTCTTCTTATCCTCTGGCATATTTTCTAAATTATTTTCCATTTTTTTAAACTATTTAGTTTCTTTAAGAATAGTTAAGATTTTTGCTATATCTCTCTTATTATTTCTCATTTCTCGAATATTTTTCACTTGTTTTGCAGCGACATCAAATCTTGACTTTCGGACAGCCTCTCTCTTTTCATTCAAAAGCTTTTTTAGCTCTTCTTTATTTTTCTCTCTTATTTCCTTTGTTTTCATAATATTGCAAAAACTTTACTTTTATTTATTCTTGTTCCTTGGAAACAAATTTTGATTTAACGCATAATTTATAGGATGCCAACTCCATAGCTTTCTTGGCTACATCTCTTTTCACTCCATCCATTTCAAACATAATGCGTCCGGGCTTCACAACGGCCACGAAATGATCCACCGTCCCTTTTCCTTTACCCATTGGAACTTCCGATCCTTTTTTCGTCACTGATTTATCTGGAAATATTCTAATCCAAATTTTTCCACCACGTTGGACATATCTCGTCATAGCCCGTCTTGCCGACTCAATTTGGCGGGCAGAAACAAGTCCTGTTTCAACTGATTTAAGTCCATAGCTTCCAAAACTCACATCATTTCCTCGACTCGAATTGCCGCGAATTCTTCCTCCTCTTTGAACTTTTCTATGTTTTACTTTTTTTGGCATTAACATATGCTTTTTCTATCTAAAATCTATGTTTATTATTTCTTATTCTCCTTATTAAAAACTTCTCCTTTATATAGCCACACCTTCACTCCCAATGTTCCATATGTCGTATAGGCAGTAGCCCTGGCAAAATCAATATTGGCTCGAAGAGTATGCAATGGCAATGTTCCCTTATTCGACCATTCCCTTCTCGCCATTTCTGCCCCACCTAAACGTCCTGACATTTCGATTTTAATTCCTTTAATGGCAGTGTTTTTAGAAACCTGATCAAGCATGGATTTCATAGCTCTTCTGAAAGGGATTCTCTTTTCTAACTGCTCTGCAATATTTTGAGCAATAAGGGATGCATTTTCTTCAAAATTCTTAACTTCCTGAACTTCTATTTTCAACGCAGTTTTTTTCTGTTTAAAAAAATTATTTTTTACAAAAGTCTGCATATCTTCAACTCCGCTTCCGCCTCTTCCAATAAGAACACCTGGTCTGGCAGTTTTTACAATCACTTTGATCATAGCAGTTGATCTTTCAATTTCAACCTCAGCAATAGCAGCATTTTTCCATTTTTTGCATATTGCTTGCCTAAGTTCAATATCTTGTCTTAAGTTGTTCTTATACTCCTTTTTTCCTCCAAACCATTTTGATTTCCATGTATTTGTGATTCCGATTCGAAGTCCAATTGGATTAACTTTTTTTCCCATAATCTTTATTAGTTCTTAGTTTTTAGCTCGTAGCTTATAGTTTTTCTATAAACTATTATCCATAAACCTATTTTAATTACATTCCTGATTTTCTTCTGAAAATTTTGTTAGCCCATCCGGCGTTAGGAGCAGCTGCATCTTTTTTCACCCCCGCTTTTTCTTTTTTCTTCACTTCCTTCACACTTCCTTCTGCTACCTCTTCCTTCTCAACCTCGCTTTCCTTAGCCGCCTCTTTTTCTATTTTTTTCTTCGCAGCAATTCTGGCTTTCTTTTCTTTTTCTAATTGATCCTGAGTTTTTCTATTTTTTCCTTCTTCTCTTTCTTCAATAACTATTTCAATTTGTGAGGATCTTTTTCTGATTGGAGTAGCCCTGCCGTAAGCTTTTGGCATCCATCTTTTTAGTGTTATTCCTTCTTTAACAATAACATCAAAAACATACATATTATCTCTATCGATTCCAAAATTATTTTCTCCGTTAGCAATGGCACTGTTCAATAATTTTACCATGAAAGGACTGCTTTTTTTTGCAACAACATCCAGCTGATTAATAGCGTCCGCAACATCCATTCCAATAATAAGATCGGCTACTAATTTTACCTTTCGATTGGGCATTCTTAAATTGTTTAATTTTGCTGATACTTTCATGATAGTTTATCTTATATAATAGCTTTATTTCTTAGTAGAACCACCAGCTTTAGCAGCCTTGGCAGCATCTAATTCTTTTTGTTTGGCATTCTGTTCAATTTCTTTCTGCATTTTACCTCCATGTTTATAGAAGGTTCGAGTCGGAGAAAATTCTCCAAATTTATGACCAACCATTTCTTCAGTGACAAAGACCGGGATATGTTTTCTTCCATTATGAACTCCAAAAGTAAACCCAACCATTTCAGGAGAAATAACACTCGCCCTAGCCCAAATATTCACAACTGATTTATCGCCAGCCGGCTTGTTTTGAATTTTCTTTATTAATCTATTGTCCACATATGGACCTTTCTTTAAACTTCTTGTCATCTTATTAGTTCTTGGTTTGCAGTTTTTAGTTCGTAGTTCATTCTACAAACTACCAACCACCAACTATAAACTTTTAAATTATTTTCTCTTTTGTCTTCGCTTGATTATAAACTTATTGCTGTATCTCTTTTTCTTTCTAGTTTTCTTTCCAAGAGCCGGCTTGCCCCAAGGAGTCTTCGGATGTTTAAGTCCAATTCCCTGACGTCCTTCTCCTCCTCCATGTGGATGATCTACTGGATTCATTACGGTTCCTCTTACTCCAGGACGAACTCCCATATGCCTTTTTCTACCAGCCTTACCTATATTTATAGTGTTATGTTCAAAATTGCTCACCTGTCCTATTGTAGCATAACATTCATTACTTACGAGTCTAATTTCTCCTGATGGCATCTTTACTTGAGCGGTTTTTTCATCTACTGCGGTTAAAATTGCCCCCGATCCTGCGCTTCGTACGATCTGGCCACCTTTTCCAGGAAAAAGCTCTAGATTGGAGATAATAGTTCCGGTTGGAATGTTCTTTATTTGCGTTCTATTTCCCAGTTTGACTGGAGCCTTGGTTGAAGCTAAAATTTCCACGCCAGCCCTCATGCCCTCTGAAGCAACAATATAGCGCTTTTCTCCATCCTTATAATGCACTAAAGCGATGAAAGAAGAACGATTCGGATCTCTTTCGAGTGCTGCAATTTTTCCAGGAATATCAAATTTATCTTGTCTAAAATCAATTATTCTATAACGTCTCTTGGCTCCGCCACCCTGATGGCGCACAGAAATTTTTCCATGAGACCTACCAGCCTTGCTTTTCATGGGAGCAAGAAGTGCTTTCTCTGGTTTTTTATTGGAAACATCAGCCGATTTTACAATCGACATATTCCTTCTTCCAGCGTTATTCTTTTTATATACTTTAATTGCCATTTTCTTATTTCGTTCTTAGTTTTTAGTTTGTAGTTTATAGAACTTTTCTTTCTACCAACTATCAACTACCAACTACCAACTTTCTTTTATGCTCCTTTAAATAATTCTATTGAATCACCTTCTTTTAATGTTACTATAGCCTTCTTGCTTCCAGCCTTAAATCCAGGAGTTCTCCCATAACTAACCGGTTTTCTTTTTCTGTTAGAAGTATTAACTCCTATAACCTTTACTTTGTATAAATCCTCTATTGCCTTCTTGATTTGAATTTTATCAGCATTGTCCGCCACTTTAAAAGTATACTTGTTCATTTCAATAGCAAGACTGGCAGCTTCCGTAATGATGGGTTCAATTAAAATTCTGTATGCGATGCTATTTGCTTCAGTTCCTTTAACCTTATTCACTTTTTTACTTGTCTGTTTCATTTCGTTTTATTATGCGTTAACTTGATATTTTTTTTCTAAATATTTGATTGAATCATAAGAAATAATCAAGTTTTTATTATTCAACATATCCAATACATTCAATCTTTCCACTAAAATATTGTTTACATTTTCAATATTTCTGCTGTAGCGGCGCATCTCTCTTTCTTCAGAAGAAAAACTCACTAACATCCTTCCCTTCACAGGAAGACTTTTCAAAACCTGTGCCATTTCCTTGGTCTTATTATCCTTTAGCGCTAATTTGTCTAAGACAATCATTTCTCCTTCTCTTAATTTAGCACTGAGCACAGTCATAATGGCCTTAGCATTCATCTTCTTATTGATTTTCTTTTTGAAATTTCTTTCCTTTGTGGGACCGAAGGCTATACCTCCACCCCTCCAGGTTGGAGTTCGTACAGATCCTACTCGAGCTCTTCCTGTTCCCTTTTGTTTCCATGGTTTGATTCCAGACCCAGCTCTCTCTCCTCTGGTTTTTGTATGAGCCAAAACTTGTCTTTGATTAGCTCCAAGAGAAACAAATACTTGATGAACCAAATCATCATTTTTAGGTAACCCAAAAACTTTGTCAGATAGATCTACCTCCTTTACTTCTTTTCCTTGTGTGTTGTATAATTTAACCTTTGCCATTTTTTTTATTTAACCGTATAAATCTCAATTACAGCACCCGGCACTCCAGGAACAGCTCCTTTAAGCGCCATCAAATTTTTTTCTTTATCTATTAAAACTATTTTAATATTCTTGTTAGTAACTCTTTTTCCTCCCATTCTTCCCGCCATTCTCTTGCCTTTCAAAACATGTTCCGGATAGCCTGATCCAATTGATCCAGGAGCGCGAAGCGCATGCTTATTTCCATGAGTAGCTCTTCCTCCGCCAAATCCATGTCTCTTTACCACTCCTTGAAAACCTTTAGCTTTTCCAAGACCAGTCACATTCACCTCATCACCAACTGCAAAAATATCTACACTCACTTCATCTCCAATTTTTACATCAGTATTTTCAATTCTAAATTCTTTCTTTACAGTCTTATTTTTTGTTTTTTCTATCGCAACCTGAACTGCATTATATCCATCTTTTTCTATATTTCTAACATCAGAAACTTTTGCTGCACATTCAACCAATGTCACATTCTGTGCCTCGCTTTTTTCATTAAATATAGTTGTCATTCCAAGTTTTTTTCCTAATATGAATTTTCCCATATTCTTTTTTTATAAACCTCACAATCAATGAATGTGATCGATATCTATTTAATACTTTCTATTTGAATTTCTTTTTTATAAAACTTCTGAGCAAATAAAAAACCGAGTCTCTACAAGCCAGTTATTTTAGTCATAGGGCTTATATATTACCCGATCAAACTTTTCTGGTTGAGTATCCCGAGCATTCGGGACTTTAACTAGTTGTTTTATTTATTTCTTCCGCCAATCGGCGAACTACATCTTTATCTCTATATCAACTCCGGCTGGTAAATCTAAATTGGTCAAGCTATCAATTGTTTTTGGTGTTGGACTCCAAATGTCAATAATTCTCTTATGCATTCTCATTTCATACTGATCTCTTGCATCCTTGTGAACAAAAGTTGATTTGTTTACAGTAAACTTTCTGATTTCAGTAGGAAGCGGAACAGGTCCGGTAATTGTAGCTCCAGATCTTTCTGCCGTTTCAACAATTTGTTTTGCTGATTGATCGATAATCTTATGATCATAAGCTCTGATCTTTATCCTAATTCTAGATTTTGCTTCTTCTTCCTTTTTTATCATCTTTTTAATGAAAAATTTTCTTTATTTAGTGTATTTATAAAATTTACTCTATAAAGCCGCTTATGTCAAGTTTTTTGATTAAGCGGCTCAAAGAATAACCTATTTTATGATTTTAGTAACTACTCCAGCTCCAACTGTTCTGCCTCCTTCTCGAATTGCGAATCTCATTCCTTCTTCCATAGCCACAGGAGCTCCAAGTTTAACATTGAAATTAATCGTATCTCCTGGCATTACCATTTCAGTTCCTTCTGGAAGAAAAACTTCTCCTGTTACATCAGTTGTTCTAACATAGAATTGAGGCTTGTAACCCTTGAAGAATGGGGTATGTCTTCCACCTTCTTCCTTGGTTAGAATATATACTTCTCCTTCAAATTCAGTGTGTGGGGTAATTGATCCGGTTTTTGCAAGAACTTGACCTCTTTCTACATCTTCTTTCTTAATACCCCGAAGAAGAAGTCCTGCATTATCTCCGGCTCTTCCTTCAGAAAGAGATTTATTAAACATTTCAATGCCTGTTACTACAGTTTTTGCAGTTGGTCTAATACCAACAATTTCAATTTCTTCATTAATGCTAATTGTTCCTCTTTCAATTCTTCCTGTTACTACCGTTCCACGACCTTCAATTGAAAAAATATCTTCAATTGGCAATAAGAATGGCTTATCAGTTTCACGAACCGGATCTGGAATCTTTTCGTCAATAGCAGCAATCAAATCCAAGACTGGTTTAGCCGCATCTTCATCAGCAGATTTAGATTCAAGAGCCTTCAAGGCTGAACCACGGATAATTTTAGCGTTATCTCCATCAAATTCATATTTTGTAAGCAGTTCTCTTACTTCAGCTTCAACCAATTCAACCAACTCTTCATCGTCCACCATATCAACTTTATTAAGGAAAACTACGATTTCAGGCACGCCCACTTGTTTTGCAAGAAGAATGTGTTCTCTGGTTTGCGGCATAGGACCATCGGTTGCAGCCACAACCAAGATAGCGCCATCCATTTGAGCAGCACCAGTAATCATGTTTTTGATGTAGTCAGCATGTCCCGGACAATCCACATGAGCGTAATGTCTCTTTTCTGATTCATACTCACAGTGAGCGGTTGCAATAGTGATTCCGCGTTCCTTTTCTTCAGGAGCTTTGTCAATTTCATCAATCCCTTTTTCCTTTGCTTGGCCTTTAAAAGCCAACACATGGAGGATAGCTGCTGTTAGAGTTGTTTTCCCATGATCAACGTGTCCGATAGTGCCGACGTTTACATGAGGTTTGGTTCTTTCAAATTGTGCTGCTGCCATATTTTTTATTATATATTCGTTTATTTGACATTCCGCCAATTAACGGAAAATCCGAACTAAAAACCCGGATTCGCAAATAAATTCGAATTAATTTATTATTTTACTTAACAAAATCTATTTTATAATATCTTTTAAATCTTGGCAAGTTTTTTCCTGTTATTTTCCTGTGGATAACTCTCTACGCCTTCTCATACACTATTTCCTGATCCGGAATATCTCCCAATTCCTCAAGCTCAATCGATTCGGTTTGTTTCTGCTCTTGGATGAATTTCCAAGTTGCAATATTATTATTGATTTTATCAATTAAGTCTTGCTTTGTCAAACCTTCGAGACTCTCTTGTTTTATTTTCTTGAATTCTCGCAGATTCATGACTACAAAAAACTGATCGCCTTCTTTTATCACCGCTTTCCCTCCCAAAAGCTCCATAACTTCTCTAAGTTTTTTATCTAACATAAAAATTTACTTACACAATTAAATTTCTATTCTTAATTAAAATTATACCACTTAAAGATGATTTGTAAAAGAAATTTTATTTAATTTTCTTTTTAAAAAATACCTTGGTGAAATCAACTATTTTTCCCTGACGCACCAATACGCCCTCTTTTTTCAATATAATTATTTTTTCTTTTTCCCCAGAAGCAAAACCTCCGATTTTTCCACCGGTTCTCACTACTCTGTGGCATGGAACAACAGGTGCAAAGGGATTTATATTCAAAGCGTTGCCGACGGCCCGCGACGCTTTAGGATTTCCAATATTTTTTGCAATTTGAGCATAGGTAGAAACTTTTCCATATGGAATTTTTTTTGTTTCCTTATAAACTAATTTTTGAAATTCAGTTATTTTTTTCATATTATTCATTATTTTATAATCTATTCTTCTGCCTCTTAGCAATGATCAAGCGGATTTTTTCATAACTGATGTCTTCTGGAAGTTGATCCTTGATAGCTCGCAAGATATGAGGACTACCTAGATCCGGCAACACTTCCAAAATTTGCTTTTCTTCTTGAGAACTGACAAATTTTTCTATCGGAAAATCTCCGCCTCCCAAATACCATAATACAAGATGATTGAAAATAGTGCTCGCTCCTAAGCTTCTGATTTTGGCAATTTTATCCGGCGGGTATCCTTGACCATATAAACGAACTGTTTCCATAACAGTCTCACTAAGTTCATCTTTTCTTCTTATTTTGCTTTTTCGATCCTTTGATTTTTTATCTTCTATCTTTTTCCAATTAAGGCATACATCGCATCCTTTGCAATTTTCTTCTTTTTCTTCCATATCCGGGTCATTGAAATATTCAAGAATTATTTTTCTTCGGCATTTTTTTGCGGTAGCATAATCAATCATTTTTTCTAATCGGCTGTATTTAATATCCAAAACTCGAGAAATTTCACCATAGCTCTTTCCTTGAGCCATCATGTTTTGCCGATCGATTCGAATAAAATATTTATGCGTGGTCACGTCTCGCTTACCATGAAGAAGGATACAAAAAGATTTTTCTCCGTCTCGGCCCGCCCTTCCTGCTTCCTGATAATAACCTTCCAAACTGCCCGGCATGCCGCAATGGATGACATAGCGAATATCAGCTTTATCTACTCCCATGCCAAAAGCCACTGTCGCCACAATCACTTTAAATCGGTTTTCCATAAAGTCATTTTGAATTTTCTCTCTCCGGGAAGCATTCATGCCGGCATGATAGGCTTGAGCGCTAATATTGTTTTTTTGTAAATATCTAGCGATGTCTTCCGCGTTTTTTCTAGAAAGAGAATAGACAATTCCCGAACCATCAAGCGATTTTATGATACGCAAGACCTCATCCAGTCTTTGGGTTGGAGTGAGATTGGCCTGAGCAAAAAATTTTATATTCGGACGGTCAAAGCCACGGATAAAAATCCGGGGATCCTGCAAATCCAATCTGGCAATGATGTCATCTTTTACTTCCGGAGTAGCAGTCGCAGTAAATGCTGCTACAGACGGCCTTTTTGGAAGTGTTTTTATATATTTTCCTATCTCCAAATAATCCGGACGAAAATCATGGCCCCACTGCGAAACGCAATGAGCTTCATCTACTGCAAAAAGTGAAATTTCCAAAGTGGAAAACAACTTGCGAAAAGAAATATTGGCAAATCTTTCCGGAGCAATATAAACAATTTTTGTTTTTCCCAAACGAATGTCTTGCAACCGCTTCTCCATTTCAGGAAATTCCAGCGAACTATTGATGAAAGTAGCTGGAATTCCTCGAGCCGCCAGAGAATCCACCTGGTCTTTCATAAGAGCAATGAGCGGTGAAATAATGACGGTTGTATTTTCACTTAAAATTGCCGGCAGTTGATAGCACAAAGACTTTCCTCCGCCAGTCGGCATCAGAGCCACTACATCTTTTTTTTCCAAGATACTTTCGATTATCTCTTTTTGTCCCGAACGGAATTGAGAAAAGCTAAAATATTTTTCCAGTTGTTTTTCTAGCATTTTTTTATCCTAAATCTATAATAATCCTCCGTAAGCCTGAAAGAATGTATTCAGGATAAAAGGAACAGCAATGACAAGACCGATCAAAGGCAAGACTGTCATTGCCACTGTCAAAATGATCGTGGCTAGAAAATATTTTCTAGTTTTTTCTACGCTTCCCCAAATGGACTCGATTTTTTTGTCTTGTTCTTCTAATTTTTTTAGTATTTCCTGTTCCATCTTTTTGTTTCTCTCCAATAAATTATTTTTTCTTGATAGAATGAACTTTCTTTTCTGCCATCTCTTGAGTATAATTTTCCACACCTATTTCCCTGATTCGCTCTATGCAAGCCCTTCGATCTGATTTAAACAAGAGACCGAATATTTTGGAAAAAAAAGTATTGAATTTTTTGCACTCCATAGGATCAGAAAAAGTCTGACAATCAGCGCAACTACTGAAGCTTCTCTCTATGCAGCAAGAGCGCAACTGGCACCATTTGGCTTTTTCATTTTTCTGGCATCCCGGACATTTGTCATTCAAATATCTTTTGCAGGCTCCGCAATACAATCCGCAATAGGCTACTAAATTTTTATCTTTGATGACTTCTTTCATTTTTTTATTTTAAAAATTATTTTTTATCTTTCCAATTCCACCACTTCAGAAGTTCCGGCTTGGGATTTTTTGTCTCAGCAAAATAAACAGCTTCTCGAAAAACGTAGAGCAGACAGCGATCCTGTTTCATTCCTGCCAGTGCATTGGATTTCTCATAGAGTTCCTCAGGGTTTTTGCCTTTCAAATCGTCTACCGAAAAAATTCCCAAAGCTATCAGATCTTCGGCAATGCTCTTTCCGACTCCGGGAATTTTTTGTAAATCATTTTGAGGATTATTTTTCATGTGGTGAAAAATTAAAACAAACCTATTGGACTAAATTGCTCACTGCCAGTCCTATATAATATGGCCATAGCACCACAGCTAAGACTCCTTTCCAAAAAGCCAGATGAAGAAAGCCGATGGTGAAAAGCCATCCGGCAAACCACGAGAAAGCGGTGAAGCCATGTTGTTCAACTTTTATTTTTTGCATATTTTTAATAATTTTTATTAACTGTTGTCATTATATACCAAAAAATGCTTAATTAAAAAATATGCATTTTTTAAAGCGCGCTTTTAATTTCTTTTATTTCTTCCGGTTTTTCCAGTAAAATTCCTTTATGAAGCTTATAGAGGAGCGGCAAAACTCCGCATTTAGCGCAAACTCCCCACCCGCATTTGTTGCCATTTTCTTGAGCTAGTTTCTTACAAAGTGCCATTTCTCGATCAAAGACATCCTTTTTCAAGATATTTTTCTTGAGCCCTGTTTTACAAGTCACTTTTTTATTTTTTTCCATGTTTTTAATTTTATATTCCTATTATACCACCAAATTAAAAAATCTGCCCGGCATGCTAATTGCAACAAAAAATAATTGAAGTTTCTTTTTTCCATCTTGCAAGAGCGTGTTTTTTTTATAAATTAAATAAGGCGCAATACCGTTGTTTCAGTATGGCGCCTGGGCTGATTTTTCCAGAAATAAAGGCTTAGCAATAACTCATTTCTCGTTCACGAAATTTCATGGACGAAAGAATTTTTTCGAGATTTTTTCTAAGCTTCTCGATTTCTCTTTCTGTTTTTTCCAACAAGGTTGTATCGATAATCTTTTCTACGATACACCTTATTGCATTTTTTTTGCAACACCCAACAAATCCCAGTCTTATTCCACATATACCGCCATCCCTGCTGCTCATGAGACTCTTATGAAGAAAGTTTCCATTATCGTCTAAATAAAATTCGAGTAACCAAAAATGGGGGGTTTCTGTGCCGACATTGCAATGCACGAAAATCCTACCATCTATTTCTGGCATCCAATAATAATCACAGTGGATGCCATTTTCATTTTTAACAGAGGCAACTTTTCTCTTCTGCGGGCTTTCCTCCCATTCCGACAAAAACATGACTTTTTCTCCTCAGTGTGATTAATGGGTAAATGCATAATTTTTATAAGAACTGAAATACAAAAAATTATATTTGTATGAAGATTATAAAACTGAAGGTTTAAGAAGTTTTAGATTTTTTGCTTGGTGAAATAAAATCAACTACCTCAAGCAAAAAATCTATCGGCATCTCCTATTATAGATGAAAAACTCAAATTGACAAGCATATTCATTTCTGCTACAATACGTCCAACATTATGAAAAGCATATTGATGACAATCCAACTCTTGAAGAGAGTCCCATAGGGAATTATCTTTAGGTTTTGAAAAAATCAAAAAGATAGTCCCGTAAAAAGCGGGGTTTTTTATTTCATAATATACAACCAACGTTCTTTACCAACAAACCTCAATCAAAGGAGAGGATATATGATAATTAATGGGATCCGGCTTACAGCCAAACAGAAACTAGCAGTAGCCGACAAGATCTGGAATCTTAGCCGGGAACCTAACTCTTCTCTCTTAACAGAAACTCCGGAAGAAATAATTTCTATTATCAATGATGGCATAACTTGGGTAGAGATGTCGAATGGCACGCCTCGCTTTATTGTTGCGTTCATGTCAACTCCTCATAGTAAATTTGTTGAGATTAGGATGGTTTGCAATCTGGAGCCGGAAAAGATTCTTCGGGTAAAAGGAAAACGCGCCTTTCTCGAAATAATTCATCGTTATCAAGAAGAGAATGTAAGCAAGGGAGAAAAGTGTCTTTTTCTTACCACCACTAATATCAGAATGATAAGAGTGGCAAGACATGCAAATTTCCAAGAAATGACGGACATCCGAAATTTTCTTCCTCCAAATGTATTTAACTATTGCTGCTCCTATTGTCCGCCAGAAAAAACCGGCGTCAAAGAAATTGGACAACAATTGAAAAAATGTCCGCGATTCAATGGAGAATTTATCTCCAATGAAGGCAGAGTTACAAATCATCGCCAATGTTCAGCATTTTATAAGATAATATAGGGGGAGCTAAAAAAGCGAAGTTGGGTGTTATCCCAGCTTCGCTTTTTCTTTTTTATCAATTCAGCAATCCAAACTTGAAATTTGCTATAAAAATTTTTTTACTTCTTCCAGTCCTCCCATAAATTCTTGGAAATGATCTTTGAAAAGCAATATTCGATTGATGACTTTTTCTCCTTTTTGGTTTTTATATGATTCGGCGATGGTCAGATAGTTGCTTCCATTTGTGGCTTTTTTCACATCCATAAAATATGTTTTATTTCCCGCTTTTACCATCTGTCCATAAACTTTTTCTTGGGCCGGCGCAAAAGACTGCGCATTTTGTTGCTGTTGCATTTTGTTTGTCGTGCCTGCACCTCAAGCGCAGACATATTAAGTTATTAGTTAAGAAAGGCTGCAGCGCTCTCTTGATGATATTATATCACTGTGTTCATCACTGTCAAATCATCTTCTGTGGATAACTCAATAAATTATAAATTAAAAAATCCTTCACCAACAGGCAAAGGATTTTTTTATTCCAAAAAGCTTTATTTCTTTTTTCCACTGATAATTTCTTCCGCTACATTCTTTGGCACTTCCGCATAATGAGAAAACTCCATAGAATAATTAGCGCGTCCCTGAGTCATAGATCTAAGCTGTGTGGCATAACCAAACATTGATGAAAGCGGAACTTCTGCATCAATAATTTTCACGCTTGATGCTCCTGTTCCCCGATCATTCATTTCACGAATGATTCCTCGCTTGGAGTTTAAGTCTCCTACCACATCTCCCATGAATGATTCCGGAGTAATGGCAATGACCTTCATAATAGGTTCCAGAATAACCGGATTAGCTCTCTTAGCCGCTTCCTTGAAAGCCATTGAACCAGCAATACGAAAAGCGGCTTCAGAAGAGTCAACATCATGAAATGATCCATCGTACACAGTTGCCTTTATATCCACCATTGGATATCCCGCTAAAACTCCGTTATCCATAGCATCTTTTGCTCCTTTTTCAATTGGGGCAATATATTCCTGAGGAATCGCACCTCCCTTAATCTCACTAGCGAATTCAAATCCTTTTCCAGGCTCTTGAGGAGCAAGCCTGATCCAACAATGGCCATATTGACCGCGTCCTCCGGATTGCTTGATATATTTTCCTTCAGCCTGAGCCTCCATCTTGATAGTTTCACGATAAGCTACTTGAGGTTGTCCAACATTTGCTTCAACTTTAAATTCTCTTTTCATCCTATCCACAATAATATCCAAATGAAGCTCGCCCATTCCGGAAATAATAGTTTGCCCTGTTTCTTCATCAGTTCTCACTTTGAAAGTTGGATCCTCTTCAGCTAATTTGCGAAGAGCAAATCCCATCTTTTCTTGGTCAGCCTTGGTCTTTGGCTCGATAGCAATGGAAATGACAGTATCTGGGAAAGTAATTGATTCCAAAAGCACCTGATTGTCCACATCGCAAAGCGTGTCTCCTGTAGTAGTATTTTTCATTCCTACAAGCGCTCCGATTCCACCAGCATGCAATTCTTCAATTTCTTCTCTGTGATTGGAATGCATGCGCAATATTCTTCCGATTCTTTCCTTTTCTCCCTTGGATGAATTCAAAACATATGATCCAGCCTTGACTGTTCCTGAATACACTCTAAAAAATGTCAATTGCCCCACAAATGGATCCGTCGCTACTTTAAAAGCCAAAGCGGCGAAAGGAGCGTCATCTTTTGGCAAAACTGGGATTTCTCTTGTTTCATCATTGACTGCTGTTCCTTTGATAGCAGGAACATCCAATGGGCTTGGGAGATAATCGATAACAGCATCCAGAACTAATTGCACTCCTTTATTTCGAAGAGCGGTTCCAGTAAGCACAGGATAAATTTTTCCTCCAATAACTTCTTTTCGAAGAGCATCTTTCAATTCTTGCTCGGAAATTTCTGCTCCGTTTAAATATTTTTCTACCAAAACATCATCATTTTCAGCAATTTTTTCTACCATCTTTTCTCTCCATTCCTTAGCCTTATCCAAATATTCAGCTGGAATCTCACCTTCAATCACTTGCTCTCCCATTTCTCCGGTAAATGTATAGGCTCTCATATTCATCAAATTTACCACGCCTGCAAAATCTCCTCTTTCTCCAATAGGAATCTGAATAGCTACCGCATTTGGAGTCAATCTTTCTCCTATAGTATCAAAAGAATAATAGAAATCAGCGCCTTCCTTGTCGATTTTGTTGATAAAACAAATTCTAGGCACGTCATATTTATCAGCCTGTCTCCATACTGTTTCTGATTGCGGCTCTACTCCTTCTTTTCCATCAAAAACAACCACTCCTCCATCCAAAACACGGAGAGATCTTTCCACTTCTACTGTGAAGTCTACGTGTCCAGGGGTGTCAATGATATTAATTTGATGGTCTTTCCAATAACAAGTAGTCGCTGCTGAAGTGATAGTAATTCCTCTTTCTCTTTCTTGCTCCATCCAGTCCATAGTTGCTTCCCCTTCATGCACTTCACCAATTTTATGAGTAATTCCGGTGTAAAACAAAATGCGCTCAGTCGTAGTTGTTTTTCCTGCATCGATATGGGCTATAATCCCAATATTTCGAAGATGATCCATTGTGTGTTGTCTTGCCATTTTTTTTGTTATTTTATAAAGCCAAATGCCACAAAGATGGCACTATAGCTGAAAAATTATTATAATTTCATATTATGCGAAATGAGCGAAAGCCTTATTAGCATCAGCCATCCTATGCACATCTTCTCTCTTCTTCATGGAAGCTCCAATCTTATTAGAAGCATCAATGAATTCATCCGCTAATTTTTCCGCCATTTTTTTTCCTTTTTTTGAACTGGCAGCCACATTTATCCAACGCATAGCCAAAGTTGTTCTTCTTTCTCCGGAAACAGGAACCGGAACCTGGTAGTTAGCACCACCGACTCTTCTTGATTTCAATTCCACTAGTGGAGCTACGTTTTTAATCGCTTGTTCAAAAGTATTTAGTCCTCCCTTTTTAGTTCTCTCGTGAATAATATCAAAAGCATCATACATAATTCTCTCAGAAGTAGTCCTTTTTCCTTCTTTCATGATATATCCGACAAATTTTCCCACTAGCAAATTACCAAATTTTGAATCTGGTTTAACATTTTTCTTAAAAATTCTTTTTCTTCTTGGCATATATGCAAATTGTCGCTAATGTTTAAACAAATGTATCCGAAATAGATCATTCGCATTCATTTTTTACCCATTCGCGAACATTAGTATTTAATTATTCTTTAGCTTTTTCCACTTTTGCTCCATATTTGCTGCGGCCTTGTTTCCTATTAGCTACTCCAGCGCTGTCAAGCACTCCGCGCACAATATGATATCTCACTCCTGGAAGGTCCTTCACTCTTCCACCACGAAGCATGACAATAGAATGCTCTTGTAAATTATGTCCTATTCCTGGAATATAAGCTGTTACTTCCATTCCATTAGTAAGCTTAACTCTTGCAATTTTTCGAAGAGCTGAGTTTGGTTTTTTTGGAGTGGTTGTGCTCACTTTCAAGCAGACCCCTCGTTTAAATGGGCTGACTGTTTCAATTGGTCTGTTTTTCAGTGTATTAAAAACACTTCGAAAAGCCGGTGATTTTGTTTTCTTGTTAACTGATTTTCTGACTTTTCTTTTTAATTGGTTGATTGTTGGCATTTTGTCTTTCAAGGCGGAAAGCTATCAGAACGACTAACTTAAGCCTAAAATAATTTTTTAATTAAATAAAAACTGCTAGAAACCGACTAGCACAATAATCATAAGGGATTTCTTATTTTATGTCAATATATCTTATTATAGCGCCATGCCCAAAAAAATGTTCAGCATGAAATTAAGAAAAATTCCCATAGGCCCGGAAAAGAAAATAACAAAAAACAAAAGGAATATAAATCCAAATTGTTCCAAAAGAGCTTGAGTTTCTATTTTAATGGGAAAAACTGAAAAAAGAAGCTTTGATCCATCCAATGGCGGAATGGGAATCAGATTAAAAAAAGCCAGAAGAACATTCCAAAAAATTATAATAATACACAACTCGAACATAATCGAACTGAATGACCCAGCCACTACGGTAGAAATATTGGACCAATCATTGAAATTTAAAATAATATCCGCTTTAGCAGCTGTCGGGATGGCAATGAGACGAGCAACCGCAGTAAAAATAAGAGCCAGTAAAATATTCGATAAAGGACCTGAAAATGCCACCAAAGCCGGACCCCACTTTTGATTCTTGAGATTATATGGATTATATGGCACCGGCTTAGCCCAGCCAAAAGCAAAACGAAAATTAGACAGAAGAAGCATCATTACAGGAGCAATAATAGAGCCCCATAGGTCGATATGTTTTATAGGATTAAGGTTTAGTCTGCCGGCATATTTGGCAGTCGAATCACCCAGCCAAAGAGCCATCACGCCATGAGCTACTTCATGAACAATAACGGAATATAATAGAATTACGATATAAAAAAATATGAGAACAATTTCGCTAGGCATAATCAAACTTTACAACTTAATATATATATGATACTCTAAATTCTGTTACTAATCAATACTGATCTAAATTTAGACATTTATAAAACTATGAGTAGAGTATGTGAAATTTGTGAGCGTGGAGGAAAAACCGGAAACAAAAGAAGTCATTCCAACATTGCCACTCTTCGAAAATTTGGCATCAATCTGCAAACTAAAAAAGTTGATGGAGAAAGATTGAAAGTTTGCACCCGTTGCATCAAAACCCTTTCGAAAACAAAATAATCCTTGGATGGGATTATGTATAAAAAAATTCTTGTGAAAAACCAAGAATTTTTTATTTTATCATATTTAATAAAAAAGTTGGGGGAACCGGACATGTCCAATTCCCCCTAATTACCGCGATTAGGCGAGAGCTCTCCATATTTTTCTGAAGGTTGTGTTTCCACGCAACTGCCTCATAGATCTCATGAAGTCTTCATTGCCTATAAATTCTCCCTTTTCTGTCATTGATCCTCTTCTTTTCATTTCTGCCTTTTTGTTTTCTCTCATTTCTCTCTGACAAACAACGCACATACAATTTTCCAAGCACCCGCTACGTCCACTCATTTGCCATCCCCTTGTAAAAAATAATCACAAAGAACGCCCTTATACTGAGATTATAATATATCATAAATCGATTTTTGTCAAGCAAAAAACCGGGAGCGATCCCGGTTTTTTTAGCTATTTTCAAATTTATATTTTATTCTAAAATTCCATCCAAATTCACATCATATAAAATAGATTCTTGAACCAATCGGTATTTGAGAATTTCTTTCTCGTTAAACCACAAAGCGATTTCTCTTTCAGCTTCAGAAGGATTTTCCGAACAATGCACCAGATTGCGAACGGCTCTTCCATCAAGGCCGGCTAAAGCATATGAATCAAGCGTAAAGTCTGCCCGAATAGTTCCGATGTCAGCAGTCAACGGCTCAGTTCCGCCGACAATTTTAGCCACTATGCCGGTTGCTCCATTACCCTCAACAATCATTGCCAGCACAGGACCCGAGGTCATGAAACTTATCAAATGCCTTAAAATATCCTTTCCATATTCAATCGCCGGCTTTTCTATGGCCATATTTCTTTCCTCCATTTCACGTACTATATTTCCACCTTTCTTTTCAAACCATGCATCATCTTTATTATAATGCTTCCAAAGCGTTTCCTCTTCTAAGATAGTGAACTTCATCGCGGTAAATTTCAGTCCGGTTCTCTCAATTCTTTTAATGATTTCTCCCATTAAAGATCTTTGTATTGCATCCGGTTTAAGAATAACAAGTGATCTTTCTTTTGTTGCTGGATTTGCCATACTTTTAAAAAATATTAATTATTTACTGAAATTTATTTTATCATAAAGATAATCAGTTGGCAACCAACTGGCAGCGCTTTTCCAAATTTTTACATGCATACACTATGTCTCCCATCTCATCAGTTCTTAAAATTTCAATATTATTGCTTTTTAATCTCTCCATAGCTTCCATTGAAGGATGCCCGAAACGATTGTTTTTTCCTGAAGAAATTATGGCTTCTCGGGGATGCACTTTCTTGAGAAAATCATCGGAACTGGAATATTTCGATCCATGATGAGCAACTTTCAAAACATTGCTTCGTACATCAACTTCTCTTTTAACCAGCTTTAACTCTTCTTTTTCCGGCAAATCTCCCGTAAACAAAAACGAACTGTCGCCAAAAACCAACCTACTTACAATACTAAAACTGTTTGTATCTTTTACTATTGAATCAGGCACCAATCCCAGAGGACTGAGAATGCTCATTTCAGCTCCGCCTATTCTGACTGTCGTCTCGCTATCTGGCATAATCTTTGAAATACTTCTATTCTGAATCAATTCTTCATATTTCTGATATAGTTGAGACTCGCTTCTGATTGTTGTTTCCATAAGATTTTCGACCTGATAATTTTTCAAGGCTCCCATCAAACCTTGGATGTGATCTTGATCAGGATGAGTGGCGATCACCAACTCGATTTTTCTATCCCAAAAGGGAACGTATTTCCCTAGCTTTTCCAAAAGAATCTGCTCGCTCGGCCCGCCATCTATCAAGATCTGATTGCTTCCCTGCTCAATCAAGATCGCATCTCCCTGCCCCACATCAAGAAAAATGATTTTCATTTCCTGATTCTTCTCATAAAAAATAATGGCAGCTAGAATCAGACTAAACACCAAAAGGATGACTATTGAAATATATTTCAACTTTCTACTTTTCATTTTAAACTTCTTTAATAATACTTTTGATTAGCATGTTTTGATCGTTTTGAATTTTCCTTTTAGAACTGGAAAGAAAAGTGAAGCTTGCCAATATCAAATACCACCCAACGACCCAAAGCCAAGAAAAATTATCCACTTCAATAGAAGAAAACCGCCAACCTGCCATCCATTCCACTATGCCTGTAATATATTTAAGCGTCAAATATGTCAGCCAAGAAAAAATTATTGCCAGAGAAGGAATTAGGAAAGAAAAAACAAGCATCAAAAATCCCAAAAGCATTGTCAAAGGAATTGCCGGCAAAACCAAAAGATTAGCCAGTGGAGAGACAATGGAAAGATTGCCAAAGTTATACAAAATTATAGGCAAAACAAAAACCTGCGCACTCAATGTCAGAAAAAGAATCTCACTGAAAAAAGATATGCCATTTTTTTTGATAGAATATTTTTCTATTATAGGATAAAAATAAACGATGCCGATAGTAGCCAAAAAAGAAAGTTGAAAACCCACATCCCACCGCAAAAGGAGCGGATTTGCCAAAAGCATTGCGCTGCAGGCAAAAAGAATGGAATTTTGAGCATTCGCCAGTCTTCCATTTTTCATAGCCCACAAGATAAGTCCGCCCATCACTCCGGCTCGCATAGCACTGGACGGAAATCCCACCAAAATCACAAAAATAAAAATTCCAGAAATAGAAAACCAAAAAGCTTGCTTTCTCCACAATCCCAAAAAGATACCTAGAAGCATCAGATATTCAGCTATAATAGTCACATTATAGCCAGACACCGCCACAATATGAGTAAGACCAGTTTGAGAAAAATTATCCTTCTCTTTTTGAGACAATCTGTCATCTCCTCCTACAAGAAGCCCCAGAAGAAGACCGGACTGAGGAGAAGGCAAAAGATGATTAATATTCTGCTCAATCCTATTTTTAATTTTTAAAATAATTGCATATCCCTTGTTTCCGCCAGCAGGAGCTATTTTTTCTATCTTAGCACTTTTACAAATATAAAAAACGGAGTCTTTAGCCAGATACATCCGATAATCAAAACCATCTTTGTTTTGAGGAATCTCCAATTCGCAATCAACTTTTAGCCTATCCCCATATTCATATGTCGGATAGGAGTTAGCGATAATCAAAAATTTCATGTCATCAGATGCTACCACAATTTTCTGCATTCTATCTTTTATTTGCGGTTCCCTGATGACTTCAACAGAGCCGTAAAAATTTTGCGTTTCTTTTTTTAAACCCGTTATCATTTCCAAGCGATTGGCAGTCAACCATGCTCCACTCAGAAAAAACACTGAAATGAATGAAAGCAAAAGAATTTTTTTATTTTTATAAAAAACAAATGATATGATCAGCAACCCGATCAAAACAAGAAACAGCCAAATATCAGATAATGCCTGAGGATAATAGAAGGAAGCGCTAAAAATTCCCAAAATAAAACTGAGGCTACTATAGAAAAATATTTTAGCTTTGTTCATTTTTTGATTATACAAAAAATTAAAGCAAATATCGGCCTACTTGCTGATCAGATTAGTTTAGTTATAGCTTTCAATCAATTTCTACTATTTTAGTTTTAGCGGATTTGCCGCCAATAATGCGCAGAGAGCTTTTAGGAATATCAAAATACTCTGACAATATTTTTATAAGCATGGCGTTGGCCTGCCCATCCACAGGAGGGGCAGTCAGGCGCACCTTATATTCTCCTTCTGCGATTTTAGTCACTTCATTCTTAGATGACCGCGGAGAGACTTTGATATAGATTCTCATATAATTATCTTCAAGCTACAAAGAAAAAACATTGGCATATCAATATGGGAACCAGCAGAGACTATCTCCTAATTTCCACTTTTCCAAAACTTTTCTCGATATCTTTTTTTATCTTTTCCAAGTTAATTTTTTTCCCTTTGGTTTTCTTTTTTAGATTGGGATTGAGAATTTTTTGCTCTTCCCGATATTCCTGGAGATAATATGCCCTCGATCCTTCAAGCCACTGGGCAATTTTTACAAAATCCTTTTCATCATGAAGACCAGGAACCACAGTTGTTCTGAATTCATAATCAATTCCGCTATTTCGAATAAGATCAACGCTTATCCGTATACGATCCTTATCTGATTCAGTCTCCGTTACTTTTACATAAGCATCTGGATAGCTCTTTATATCCATAGCGATATAGTCAATCAGGCTTTGATCAATCAGTTTTTTCAAAATGTCCGGACGGGTTCCATTAGAATCCAATTTTACACAAAAACCTTCTTTTTTTATCTTTTTTATGAATTTGATAATATCCGGCTGAATGGTCGGCTCTCCTCCGGTAATGCACACTCCCTCTAACTTGCCTTTTCGTTTTTGCAAAAAATCAAAAAAATCTTTTTCGGACTCTTCGTTGTGCGTCAATCGCAAATCTACCAATTCCGGATTATGGCAAAAGGGACAGCGAAAATTGCATCCCACCGTAAAAACAGTAGTAGCAATTTTTCCCGGATAATCTATCAATGTTAACTTTTGAAAACCGCCTAAAATCATAATATTATTTTAAATCGGGGCGACTTAATCTCTCAATCAAGTCGCCCCGCTATCTTTTTACTCTAAACTTAACAACAGCAAGCCTGTTCCACTAAATATTCTTTTCTATCGCCAAATTCAGCCTGTTTTCCTTTGTTCCACTGAGCTACCGGCCTGATGTATCCGACCACTCTTGAATAAACTTCCGCTTTTTGAAAATTTTTCAAAACCGGATCAATTTCATGGCATGCCCGACATTTTACATACAAATCCTTACCTACTTTATAGGGCATATATTCTTCGTTTTTTCCAATGGCTTTTCCACAATCGTGGCAAATATATTTCTCCATATTTTTTCTTTTCTGTTCAACGTTTTTCAAACTTTGAGCAGAAACACATTTACTTTTTATTTTAATTTATATAAAAAAATTTATTTTCCAGCTTTCAGATAATTTTTTCCATCCTGAGCTGCTATACATTTAGGGCAATTCTTATGCTCACCCACCAGGTATCCATGCGTCGAACAGATGCTAAATGTCGGCGTAAGCGTAAAATATGGAAGCTTATAATTTTCTGCGATCGTTCGCACTAATTTTTTTGTTGCTTCGATATCCATCATTCTCTCGCCTAAGAATCCATGCAAAACTGTTCCTCCAGTATATTTTGTTTGCAGTTTATCTTGAAGATCCAGAGCTTCAAAAATATCTTCAGTAAAATGTACAGGCAACTGTGAAGAATTGGTATAATAAGGTTCGGCATCGACGCTTCTTACAGCCTGATCATTGGCAAATATGATATCCGAATATTTTTTCTTATCTTTTTTTGCCAGACGATAAGAAGTACCTTCGGCCGGCGTAGCCTCTAGATTATACATATTGCCAGTTTCCTTTTGATATTTAATCATTTTATCGCGCATATGAGAAAGAACCTCTTCAGCTAATTTTTGACCCTCTTTCGTTGTTATGTCCTTGCCATTAAGATTCAATAGCGCTTCATTCATTCCAAGCAATCCGATAGTTGAAAAATGATTAGCCCAATATTCTCCTCGGCGCGTCTTAATAGCATCCAAATAGAATTTAGAATAGGGATACAATCCTTTTTCTGTCGCATCCTCAATAAATTTTCTTTTGATCTCAAGAGCATTCTTGGCCAAATCCATAAGCCTATCCAGTCTCTGAAAAAATTCTTCTTTATTCTTAGAGAGATAGCCGATGCGAGGCATATTCAATGTAACCACTCCGATTGAGCCGGTAAGAGGATTGGCTCCAAAAAGACCGCCACCTCTCTTTCGCAATTCACGATTATCCAAGCGAAGCCGGCAGCACATGCTGCGCGCGTCATCAGGATCCATATCTGAATTCACAAAATTAGCAAAATACGGAATGCCGTACTTAGCAGTCATTTCCCAAATCGGATTGAATTTTTTGTCATTCCATTTGAAATTTTTATCTATGTTATAAGTCGGGATCGGAAAGGTAAAAATTCTTCCATTAGCATCCCCTTCTGTCATAACTTCAGCAAAGGCTCTATTAATCATGTTCATTTCCTCCTGGAATTGTCCATAAGTTTCTTTCTGTGGCACACCGCCTATAACAACCGCTTCTTTGGCTAATGTCTTGGGTGGCATGACATCTAATGTGATATTGGAAAACGGAGTCTGAAATCCAACCCTGGTCGGCACATTCATATTAAAAACATAAGACTGGATATTTTGCTTCACTTCACCATATGTCAGCTTGTCATAGCGGACAAAAGGAGCAAGCAATGTATCAAAGTTAGAAAAGGCAAGTGCACCTGCAGCTTCTCCAGTGAGAGTATAGATGAAATTAACCATTTGCCCGAGAATTGAACCAAAATGCTTGGCCGGTTTACAGGCAGTTTTTCCCGAAACACCGGTAAATCCACGCCTCAAAAGATCCTGTAAATCCCAACCGCAACAATATGCAGCAATTAGTTGAAGATCATGGATGTGTACATCGCCATCATCATGAGCTTCTCGAATCTCCTTTGGATAAACTTTATTAGTCCAATATTTAGCTGAAACGCTAGAGGCTATATAATTATTCAATCCTTGTAAAGAATAGGCCATGTTGGCATTTTCCTTCACTTGCCAATCAATCTCCTGCATGTACTTATCAACCAGACTAACCGCTTCATCCAAAGACTCTTCTGTTTCGCGAATCTTTCTGTGCTGCTCACGATAAAGAATATATGATTTGGCGGTCTCTTCAAAATCCAAAACCATTAAAACTCTTTCCACTAAATCTTGTATTTCTTCAATCTGTGGGATATAGCCTTTTTTGTAGCTTTTTTCCAAAAGCCTCGTCACCTTATTGGCTACTTTTTCAGCTTCTTTTTTCCCACCCTCTTCAGTAGCCAAAAGCGCCTTTTCCACAGCCTTAGCAATTTTACTAGCATCAAATTTCACTACACTTCCGTTCCTTTTCACTACTTTCATGTGCAATTCTTCTTTTTTTGTTTCAACTTTTCTGCTAACAGCTTTGTTAGCTTTTCTTTTCCCCTTTTCTGCAGATAGATTTTTGTTTTTTTGCGGCATAGATTTTCAGATTAAATATAAATTAATTTCAGCCTTAGACTGATTCCTGCCTAAAGGCAGACAGGTGCCATAATTTGTTATTAATTATTCATGTCCAATTTATCCAATTCCTTTTTAAAGCTTTCTACGCTTCCAAATGATTTATAGACACTCGCAAATCTTACATAAGCCACTTCATCCAAATCTCTCAATTTTTTTAGCACTATCTTGCCGATCTCTTTGCTTGTTACCTCTGTTTTTTCTAGTGATTTGATGGCATATTCTATATCTCCCAAGAGCTTTATCGTACGATCTTCAGTTATTGGTCTTTTCACTAAAGCTCTTCGAATTCCAGTTTCGATCTTTGATTTATCATAATCAACCTTCTGTCCATTCTTTTTGAGAACAGATAGCCGCAAGAGCTCTATTTCTTCATAAGTTGAAAATCTTCCTTCGCATTTTATGCATTCGCGCCTTCGACGAGTTATTTTTCCTTCATTGGTATCTCGCGAATCAACTACTTTTGTCTCCGTGTAGTTACAAAAAGGACAATTCATAGATTATTTTTTTAGTTCTTAGTTTATAGTTGCTAGCCAGAAAAGTATTTTTGTCTTTTTGCATTTATTTATCAGCTTTCAAACATATTATTTTGTTGGCTTTTTAACTATTATACACTATATATAGTGTAGCTTAATACCATTATACCACAATTGAAAAATTCGCCAAATTTTTGTCAAATGGCGAATTTTTCCTAGAAATTTTCAATTTTTATTAAAAGTTATCCACATGCCGCATAAGCACCATTAATTATCTGGCAATAATATACAAATAAATTGTTATTGATTCGTTCGTAATCAATGTCTTTTGTGAGGTTTTTATAAACTTACAAAAGCCACTGGAAGAACCTTGCGAAACACGCCCGCCACGAGAATTGCATCTGTTTCATCCAGGTATATGGGTTGATGGATTTTATTGGTTGATTGGGGAAAAAGACCTATCATGCCGTGCGGAAGTTTTTTATACCGCTTAATTGTGGCCATGCCATTGATTACAGCTACTACAATCTTTCCTTCGCAATCACAATCCTCGCATTTTTCAAATACTACATAATCTCCATCGCCAATCCCTTCTTTATTCATTGAATCTCCCAAAGCTTTCACTGCAAAAAGTTTAGCTGGATCAGCCTTCCTAAAAAGACTCTTGGAAATTTGAAGATATCCATCCACATTGCCATCAGCGTATGCCAAAGCTTCTCCGCACGAAGCTAAGCCATACATCGGCATAGAAAATATATTTTCAAAATTGGCATAATTGTCATTTTCCACCAAAAATAATTTCTTTGATTCATCCCTTTTCACAAGATCTTTTTTTTCTAAGGCTTCAATCACTTGCATTGTTCCTTTCAAGCTGCCTGACTCAATTCCTTGGCTCTCAAGATATTTATGGAGCTTATAGGCGGTCGGGTTTCCTCCTTCTTGATCAATTATTTCTCGAATCTTATCTAAGATCATTTTTTGTTTGGATGTTAATTTTTCCATGGCACTTGTTTTTACTATTTATACTGATATTATAACACCGCCGCTATCACTGTCAACAATAAGTTATCCCCAGGCATAGCCCTTCAATTTCTGATAAATCAAAAAACACCGGTTACCAAAAACCGGTGTTTTTTCAATTCAAAGCATCATCGAAAGCATCTACCGCTGCTCCATTGTAGTTCCAAATCCAATCAAACCAGGAAACCACAGGAGTTGTTGCTGTTCTATACAAACACTCTTCTAACCACCACTATTTAACGCATATATTATTCTGTCTGCGATATCCCCGGCTAGAATCGCACACATATTTACATTTCTGATTGACATTGCAAGAATCGACCAAAATTGACTTTGTGGGCACTATCAGATCACCGCTATCGCCAGAACAAGGCGTTGCATTAGGGAAATCTCCGCTACATGTATAAAATTTTCTTGATGCTACACAATTCTCGCTATTTCTTCCTCCATCCAATCCTTCACAAATCCAAGTGTTGTTATTCCCTGGCTCCGGAAAAGGATTAGAGGGATTAGAAGTTCCTACGGCGCAAGGCTGAAATTCGCCAAAGCTGGAATCAGTCGCATTATATTCCTTTGCATTAGCTGTTCCGCATTTTCCATTGCAATCTCTTGTTAAGTCTATATCTTCATTCTCTCCTCCGTCTCTAGTTTTGTTTGTCCAATTCATAGCCAGCTGCTTTCCATTCTCACAAGAAGACCACTGGGTTACGTCGCTTTTATATAAATCAGGAATTGAATTTTTCACTGCTGCAAAACAGGCAGATTTTCTTGACTCACTGACCATTTCATTGCACAAATTTTCATCATGTCCCCTCAAGGCTTGACTATACAAATTCAGATCCAAAACAACACCTTGACATGCATCCTTAAAGCTTTTATCCCTAACACAGCTGCATATTTTCTCGTTGCCGGTGCTTATAGCGCTTTCCATAACTTCTTTCTCAGAAGAATAAGTGTCGCATGCTATTCTTTCTGATTGAGGGGCTACTTTTTTATTTGGTAGTTCTTTTCTCTGGCTTGCAACTTGCTCATCACCATCCATTTTATTCTTCAAAATCATATAACTTACTGCAAAGAAAACAATTAGAATGAACATTATGATGAAAAATTTTTTATTCTTTTTTCTTTCCATTTTATTTTTTATATATTTTAACTGATTTTATTATAACATTTTTTAATAAAAAAATTATTCCAATATTTAATATTTATACGCAATTTAAAAGAAAAGCTGATTCGTATAATCAGCTTTTCTTGTTTCAGGCTTAAAATATTTTTCAATTCTAATTCGGACTCACTTCCTGCCAATTTTCATTGCGACAATCTTTGGTGCCATCTTGATTGCTTCCTCCGCAATCGCTGCATTTTTGTCCTATGCAAGTTTGAGCTGCGCAAAACGGAGTACAGACACATGACTGGCCTTGTTTCTGATATCCCTGGCTAGCATCGCACACATACTTACATTGGCGGGATCCCTCGCAGGAATCAGTTAAAATTGAATTTGTAGGAGTTGTCAGATTGGCTCTATCGTTTAAACAGGAATTGGCGTGAGCAAAAGTCCCATTGCATTGATAATATTCTCTTGATGCAGTGCAAATATCACTGTCTCTTCCGCCACTTGATCCAGAACAAAACCAGTCAACTGACGCTCCCGGATTCGGAAAAACAGGCGTACCACCTCCTCTGACACCAGCTCCTTCAGAGCAAAAATCTACAGTATTGGAGCTTGGCCAATTTGATGTTGCTGCTGCATAAGTGTTGACATTTGTTCCACAGGCGCCGTCCTCGATACACGCTTGCGTATTGCATGCCTGGCTTTGTGAACCACCGCAACCATCCCCCCGAGATTGAGTGCCTCCTCCGCATGTCCTGCTGCAAGCTCCCCATGCTCCCCAGCTTGGACTGCATGAAGGAGCAGGATTGTCAATCGGCACATAAGTAGCCGAATTGCCATTATTACATGTAACTGTATTGCCAGAAACCTTAGCCTTATGTTTTGGATCGCTGCTGTTGACCAATGCCACCAATTCATTATAAATGTTGTTTACCTGTGCCTGAGTAGTACACCATGTAACACAAGAATTATGATTTACCCACTGTCCTTTGCTGTTATAGCCCCAATAGCTACAGCATGTAGCGGCTTGAGCAGTTTGTATAAAGATATTATCCATAAAAGACTTCTTTTTATAGTCTATCGATACCTTAGCCTGTGCCATATATCCCTCAATTTCTCCCTTAAACATTGCTCTTTGATCCTTCATCAAGGTTATATCCTTTTCAATAACTTCCAGCGCCGTCCTAAACAGGCTTTCTGCGCTTGCCTTATCTCCCGCTGCCAGCACAATCCTTCCCTTCCAATAATATGCTGCTGTCTGATATGGATATATTTGTGCCGCTTTATCAAAATAACCAAGAGATTCCTCGAATATCTTTTGAGTGCCTTCAGGCGAAGATAGCTTTTTTATCTCAGAAAAAACGGACATGCCTTTTCCAACCCACACTATCGGCAAACTATTATCCGCCGCCATGGCTTCATCTATATATTTTTTTGCAAGATCGTATTCACCTTTATCAAAAGCATTTGCAAATAAAATATAACCGACTTCAGCCTTGGTCCTGGCATTCATGTCCGGACTGACATACGCTTCCAATAATATATCCGCCGCTTCTTTATTTTTGTTTTGACCTAGATAAACTCTAGCTAGATTGATTTTAGCATTAAGGAAATTAGGATTAAGCTCCAAAGATTTTTTATAAAATGACTCCGCCTTCTCCATCCCTTCGCTCAAATCGTACATATGTCCTATTCTATTGTAGACAGCAGCATTCTTAGGAGCCAAAGCCAAAGCTTTATTGTAGTATGACAAAGCTTTTTCATAGTCTTGCATTATTTCATAAGCATATCCCATACCAAGCAAAGCATTTAAATTATCCTTGTCTTTTTCTAAGATGCTCTGGAATATTTTCTCGGCTCTCTGTCCATAATCTTTTTCTTGAAAATTATAACTTCCCTTTTGGGACAATGCAATGGCTTGCTCTAGGGTAGGAGTTGAATTTTGGATTGCCGAAAAACATTCTGATTTTTTTGATTCATTTTTTATCTTGTTGCATAAATTAACGTCATATTCGTCCAAAGCTTGTTTATACAAATTTAAGTCTGTCTCTTTTTCCAGTGATGCATCTTTATTTTGAGATAGTCCTTGTTGATTTGCAATTTGTTTCTTCTCATCTGATTTATTGCTTATCACCACATATGTCGCTATGAATAGGATGACTGAAAGCGATCCCAAAACGATAGCTTTTATTTTTTTGTTTTGCATAGTATTTTTTTAAGTTTGTTTTAATTGGTTTTATTATACCATAAAATTGCAAAAGCAGCACTTTAGCCAATGGGGATAACTTGAAATAACATTACCAAAAATTAAAATAAAAAAACGCTGACATGGAATCAGCGTTTTTTATGGCTATTGGAAGTGAAAAAATATTTTTTAATTCGGACTCACTTCCTGCCAGTTTTCATTGCGACAATCCTTGATTCCGCTTACGCCGCTGTTGCCGCATCCATTATCGCAGCTCTGTCCGATACAGGTATTCTTCTCGCAACAGTTCGGCGTGCAGACTTGACAAGAGCCATTACGATAAGTATAGACCCGATTACCGCACTGGCCTCCTTGGGAGTCATTGCATTTGGATTCGCATCTCGTGCTATTGCCGCTACAAGATTCTGCCAGGACATAATTAGCATTAGCAGATGAAGCTACCTGATTGCCACCTATGGGACAAGCTATGGAATTGCTTGGCAAGCTTGAATTTCTGCACTGGTAATAATCTCTATTTGCGACACACGTGCCACTTGAACGACCGCCATTTACCCCAAGACATATCCAGCTAACAGATCCTCCCACTTGCGGATCATGGCTGGAGTTTGACCAATCGTTTGCTGTACCTGGATTACAAGTAGTACGGGATCCAGGAAATGATGCTTCAGCAGAATAATTAGGCGAGTCGCTAGCCGTTCCACAAGCTCCATCACAAGAACAGTCTTGCGTTTCAGAACCGCCACAGCCATCCGACCTCGATTGTTTTCCCGTCGAACAGTTGCAAGAACCCCATGCCCCCCAAGATGGAGCACAAGGTGCAGGCGGATTATATGTGAAACCAACCGTAGCTCCATTTGGAACACACACTGCTGTAGTGCCTTGAATAACCCAAGTGTGTCCAGGTCTATCAGGAAGCTGCTCATGAACTTTATCAACCCACCAATTGAAAGCATCTTGATAATCATCACTTGCATAAACGTTTTCAATGAATAGGCCATTAAAGAAAGATGTTTTTCCTGTTGCCAACAAGAGCCTATTAAGAGTATCTTCGACTATCTTTTTTTCATCTCCCATTAAAGTCGTGTCTTGACTGAGAATATTTTTAGCCTGCTTAAAGCTGTCTACAGCTTCCTGTGTCCTTCCTACTGCACTCAATATTCTCCCTTTATTCAAATATGCGAATGTTTGATTCTTATTAAGCGCTATCGCTTTATCAAAATAGGAAAGCGCCTCAGCTAACATCGCCTCTGCTTCTTGAAGAGATTTTGCTGTTTTGGTATCAGAAAATCTCACCTGACCTTTCCCAACCCATCCCATAGGAAAAGAAGGGTCATCTTTAACTGCCTGATCCACATAAGACCTAGCTTTAGCTAAATCACCTGCATCAAGACTGATTATTGAAAACAAATACCCGATTTCGGCCTTGGTTCTGTTGTTGACACCGGGATTTGAATAAGCTTTTTCAAAATAAATCCTAGCTTTTTCAACCTCATCTCTGCGATAATAAATCCTCGCCAAATTTAAACTGGGGTCAAGATAGTCTGGCTGGATTTCTAAAGATTTCTTATAATATGACTCTGCCTTCTTCGCCCCATCCATCAAATCATAGACATGCCCTATCCGATTATATGTTGCAGCATACTCTAAGTTAAGATTAAGAGCCTTATTATAATATTCCAAAGCTTTGACATAATCCCTTTTTGTCTCATAGGCATATCCCATACCAATGAGAGCATCAACGTCATTAGGATTGCTCCTTAAAAAATCTTCCAGAAATTCAATCGATCTATCGGCATAATCATCTTCATTAAATGAATAGTTTCCCTTCTGGGATAACATTATCATCTGACCCACCGTCGGTTTCGAATTTCTAATTGCTGCCAAGCAATTGTTTTTTATTGATTCATCGCTTATCTGTTCGCACATCCTGACATCATATTCATCCAAAGCTTGTTTATACAACCCTTGGTCCGCCTCTTTACCTTGAGACAATTCTTGCTGGTCTGTGATTGACCTCTTGTTACCTGCTTTATTGCTTATCGCTACATATGTCGCCACAAACAAAGCAATTGAGAGCGACCCCAGAATGATAGCTTTTAGTTTTTTGTTTTGCATAGTATTTTTTTAAGTTTGTTTTAATTGATTTTATTATACCATAAAATTGCAAAAGCAGCGATTTATTCAAGGGACATAACTTGACAACAAGAATCTTGTATTTAAAAGCTGCCTATAAAAATAAAAAACACTGATTATTTCATATCAGTGTTTTTTATTATAAAAGTTTTGAAATTCTATTTCCCCATCTTCCTCCTGATGAAGGCCGGGATTTCAAGCTCGCTATCATCATCCTCCAAAGATTTTTCCATAGCGCTGAAAGCAGGTCGAGTGGGTTTCGGCTGGACCTTTTCCTTGATTATCATTCTGGATTCAAACTTTTCAGGGAAAGTTATTTTTGGCTCTTCGATTTCATCCTCTTTCTCCAGTTGAGAAGTGTTTTTCAAAACAGAAATATTATTGTGAGCATTATTATTCTGAGAAATAGCGCCAGCTACAGCTTTTGATTGAGCTATGGACATTCTTGACATTTTTTCCAATGGAGATTCCTTTACCTTGTCCGCATCAAAGCCAGTGGCCACTACGGTAATTTGCAATTCGCCTTTCTTGATTGTTTCATCCACTACTGCTCCAAAAATGACCTTCGCATTAGGATCGATTGATTCCGTAATAATATTAGCCGCTTCATTGATTTCAAGCATGGTCAAATCAGAGGCACCGCTGACATTAAACAGGACTCCTTTCGCCCCATCGATAGAAAGTTCGAGCAGCGGACTATTTATAGCAGCTTTAGCAGCGTCAGCCGCCCTGTTTTCGCCTGATCCGATTCCAATTCCCATAAGGGCTGATCCGCTGTTGGACATAATGGCACGCACATCTGCAAAGTCAACATTAACGATTCCTGGCTTTGTGATCAAATCAGATATTCCCTGCACACCTTGACGAAGAACATCATCAACGATCTTGAAAGAATTGATCAAGGTTGTTTTTTTATCAATAATTTGAAGCAGCTTGTCATTTGGGATTGTTATCAATGTATCCACTCTTTCACGCAAGTTTTCCAAAGCTTCTTCAGCGATAGCTCTTCTTTGCGCTCCTTCAAAGGCAAATGGCTTGGTAACAACCGCTACAGTCAATGCTCCTGATTCCTTGGCCACTTCAGCTACAATCGGCGCTACTCCCGATCCTGTTCCTCCGCCCAAGCCGCAAGTGACAAAAACCATATCAGCTCCTTTCACTACTTCTTGAATTTCATCGCGATTTTCTTCCGCTGCTTGACGGCCGATATCCGGGTTCATTCCTGCGCCTAATCCTTTGGTCAAATTTTTTCCCACATGGACTTTTTCTTGAGCCTTATTGTGATGCAGATCTTGTGCATCCGTATTGATCGCAACAAATTCCACACCCTTAAACTTAGCCTCTATCATACGACTAATTGCGTTTCCTCCAGAACCGCCAACTCCAATGACTTTAATGCGAGCAAATGTTTCTACCGGTGGTTTTATTTCTGCCATATATTTTTTGTATAAATTTGAAATTTAATGAATTTTCTTGGCTATCTTTTCTAGTTCTTTAGTAAGTAAATTTACCACATATAATAACTATGTGTCAAATTACGCATTTATGTATTTGTTTTTGTCCGCCTGCCGCCTTTCAAATCATTTTTTGTTCTCACTGTAACGGTCTAATTACAATTATATATGAGTTTGAATAAAATGCAAAGGTCTTTTATTTTAGCTTTATTTTAGCCTTAATAAATAATTTATTGTTGTTATTTTATGGCAAAAATTTACCTAGCCATTTTTTTAATCCTCCGATTGATCCTCCCACGCTACTTGAAAATCTTTCTCCCAATTTTCCATCAATTATCCCTCTCGATTTGGATACTGACATATTTTCCCATCCCCACAAAACCAACCCTACAGCGGTCACAAAAGTTGGATCATCTACTTTATCGATCAACCCCCCCATTTGCATAGGGAAACCAGTTTGCGCAGGCAAACCTAAAATATTTTTCGCCAGATCAACTACTCCTGGCAGTTTTGCCGTGCCTCCGGTGATAACAGCGCCAGCCGGCAAAAGTTTTTCTCTGCCAATTTCCTTTAATTCTTTATTGACCAGCAGCAAAATTTCTTCCAATCTCGCTTCAATTATTTCCGCCACATGATAACGAGAAACCATTCCCTCTTCATTGGCATCTATCTCAGCTAAGTTGATTTCTTCTTTCTTACTGATTTCTCTAGGAGAGGCATTTCCATATTCAAGCTTGACTTTTTCTGCCACATCAATTGAAGTACGCAAACCTATGGCGATGTCATTAGTGATATGATTTCCTCCGATAGGCAAAATATTCGTATGCACAAGATTATTTTCCTCAAAGACAGCAATTGAAGTTGTCCCTCCTCCGATATCTACCAAAACCACACCTAGCTCTTTTTGTCTTTTAGTGAGAGTGGCTTTAGTGGCTGCAAGCGGCGCCAAAACAAAATCTGAAATATTGATGCGAGCTTGCTCAAAACATTTGGTTAAATTTTTAATAAAAGGAGTCGATCCCTCGATGATAATGGCATCCACTTCTAGGCGCACGCCATTCATTCCTAACGGATCCTTAATATTTTTATTATCATCCAAGGAATAACTTTCAGGAATTATATGGATAATTTCTTTGTTGGCGGGAATGGAAATTGCCTGAGCGGCATTTATGACCCTATTTATATCACTCTCGGTTACCTCTCCGTCAGCCTTTCCGACCGCAATCACTCCCTTGGAATTTTGCGATGTGATATGGCTGCCTCCAATACTCACCACTGCCTGATTAACCGCAACCCCAGCCGTCCTTTCCGCACGCTCAACCGAATCATTGATTGATTTTATGGTTTCTTCCAAATCAACAATCACTCCTTTTCGCACTCCTGAAGACGCACTTAAACCAACCCCGATTATTCGTGGTTTCTCTTCTTCAGGAAAAACTTGCGCAATCACAGTTCTTACGCTCGTTGAGCCAATATCAATGCCAACAACAATATCACGACTTGCCATGATTTTTTGTTTTAGAGTATTATATTCATTTTTAAATTATATTATAAAAACCCTTATTCTGCAATTCCTGACATTTTCTTATGCCATTATATGAGGAATAAAAATAATTAAACCTATAATTATTGCCAATAATGAAGAAACAAGAACGCTCGCTGCCATCAAATCCTTAATCACTCTTACGTAAGGATGCACCTTGGGCTTGAGTATATCAGCTATCCTTTCCATCACAGTATTCAAAAGCTCCATCACCAAAACACCCATGATAACCAGAAATAAAACTATCATTTCACTGGGAGAGACCTTATAGAAAATCATAGCCGCAATAACCAGACAAGCCACAATGATTTCATTTTGAAAATTTTTCTCATTGGAAACGGCATAACTCAGTCCATTGATTGCATGCCTCAAACTTATGGCGAAACTTTTAAACCTTCTCATATTATTAACAAATTTCATTGATTACTTTTTTTTGAATCGAAAACATTTCTTCTCCATGAGAGAAGCCCAAAAGATGCAGCACTCCGTGTGAAATAACATTTGTCAATTCTTTTTTTAATTCTATGTTTTCCTTGTGCGCATATTTCCCTATATCATCATAACACAATATAAGCTCTCCTAAAAATATTTCTTTCTCCTTGGCGCTTTTTATCTTCTCAATGTTCTCATATTCAAAAAAAGACAAGATATCGGTGACGCTGTCTTTATGCCTGCTTTCTCTGTTTATTTTTTGCATTTCTTCCTCAGAAACCAAAGCTACGCTGATAGAAACATTTTTTTCTTGCAAAAAATCATGGCCGGCAATCCGTATCGTCTTTTCAGCTACCATTGCAAAAAAATCATCAGCCACAGGACTTTTGGTTTTATTATTGACTTCAATATCTAATTTCATTTGTTTCATTAATTCACAATGTGATTATTATAACACAAAAAAAATCCTTGGTTAACCAAGGATTTTTTATATTTGAAAATCTTTATTGCAAAGACTCTTCTGCGATTTTTTTCACCACATTGCCATCAGCTTGTCCTTTTAGCTTGTTCATGGCTTGTCCCATCACCTTCCCGATATCAGCCTTACTGACAGCTCCGGTCTGGGCAATAATTTCCAACACAGCTTCTCGCACTTTTTCTTCACTCAGCTGTTCAGGCATGTAGGCCATAAGGATTTCCACTTCCGTCTTTTCTTTTTCAGCCAGTTCCGGCCGTCCGCCTTCTTGATATTGGGTAATAGCATCTTTTCTTTGCTTGACTGCTTTCCCAATGACTTCCAACACTTGTTCATCACTGAGTCCTTCTTCTCTTTTTTTAAGTTCGATCTCAGTGTTTTTTATCATAGAATCAAGCATGCGAAGAACATCGCGTTTTTCGGTCTCTCCGGCTTTCATAGCAGCTTTTAGATCTTCAAAAATTTTTTGTTTCAACATATTGATTGTCGCAAATAATTAAAATTATATGCCTTTGAATAAATTCGCTTCACATTCGCGACTATTCGCATTTGGTTATTTAACGATTTTCTTCTTAGCTTGCCTGAAGTTTTCATCATCAAATTTGCCCATTTTTTTCAAACGATCCACGACTTTTTTCACTTTAGCCCTATACATTGCGCCTTGGCGAAGTTCAATCTTGCTTTTTTCATCCGTTCTAAATCTTGTTTTTCTCGCTTTTACCAAAACTCCGCTTTGCTGCACTCGACGAGAAAAACGCCTGATCAAACTCTCAGATGTTTCTCTGTCTTTCTTTTTTACTTCGATCATAATAAAACCTCCTTTCCTAATTTATCTATTAACATTTTGCATGTTATCTGCCCTAATGTCAACTAATCGGCCTTATTTCTTCATATAGCCGAGCTCCTCCTATCAAATGCAAATGAATATGCATTACCTCCTGGCCGCCACCCTTGCCTACCCGAAACAGCAATTTATACCCCTTATGTGAAATTGCCAAATTTTGGGCTATTTTTTTCCCAGTCATAATCAATCTTCCTGCTATCTTTTCATCTCCTTCATCCAAATCGCTTATCATGGCTATGTGTTTTTTTGGAATTATCAAAATGTGGACTGGCGCTATGGGGTTTCTGTCTTTAAAGGCCAGCACGTATTCATCTTCGTAGATAATATCTGACGGGATTTCTTTTTTGATAATTTTACAAAAAATACAATCGTCCATATATATTTATTTTAATGGTTATCGTGGTTATCATGATAAACCACCACATTGTCATTTTTCAGTTTTCGTTTTACCAAGTCAATCAGCTTGGCAGAACTGACTGTCTCCTGTTCTCCACTGATCATGTTTTTAATGATCACCGTTCCGTCCAGCGCTTCTTTTTGTCCCAAGATCAAAGTCATTTCCACTCCCAATCTATTGGCTACCCGAAGCTGAGATTTCAAACTTCCTCGTCCGAAGCTCTCCGCCACCAAAATTCCATTCTTTTCCAATTCTGAAAAAAGACGCAAACTCTTTTTCTTGGCCATCTCACCGAGCTGGGCTAGAAAAATCTTTGGCTTCAATCCTTTATAAGATTTTGCCTGGACTCTCTTCATTTCGATAATGAGCCTTTCTGCTCCCAGCGCAAAGCCGATCGCAGGAGTAGCCTCTCCTCCCAGCAATTTTACCAATCCGTCATATCTTCCTCCTCCGCCCAAAGCGCTTTTTCTTCCCTCTTCCGAACCGGACCAAATTTCAAAAACTGTTTTGGTATAATAATCCAATCCGCGAACCAATCTTGGATTGATAGTATACGGCAAATCCAATTCATCCAAATATTCCAAAAGATTCTTGAAATGAACGCGGCATTCTTCGCACAAGTGATCGACTGATTGCGGAGCTGAAGCGGCTACTTGAGAGCACTTGTCTTCTTTGCAATCCAAAACACGAAGCGGATTCACATCCAATCTTCTTTTGCAATCCACGCACAATTTATTGGATTTAGATTCAAGATAACTCACTAAAAGATCCTTATAATCCTTGCGGCAAACCGGACAACCGATTGAATTCACTTGGATTTGAACAGCCTTGATGCCTAAACTTTGCACCACTCTTGTTGCCACTTGAATCATTTGCGCATCCAAAATCGGATCCTGTTCGCCAAAAGCCTCATAATTGATTTGATAGAATTCCCGCTGCCTTCCTTCCTGAGGCCTATCATGACGATAAACATGTCCGGTAGAAAAAAGTTTTACCGGCTTTCCCAAAACGTTCATGCCGTGTTGGATATAGGCTCTGGCAACGCCCGCTGTCATTTCAGGTCTTAGAGCTACTTTATCGCCGCCCTTAGTAGTAAAACTATATAGTTCTTTTTCCACAACATCTGTTCCATCACCAATACTGCGATTGAAGAGATTGCTGAATTCCACAAGAGGAGTATCAATTCGAGAAAATCCATAATCTCTGGCTAATTTTTCCGTTACTCTCCTTGTCTGCTCCCAATATGGCTGGTCTTCCGGCAAAATATCTTTCATGCCCCTCGGGGCTTGTAAAACAATCGGTTCCAATTCTTTTTTAACAGCCTCTTTGCGATTTTTAGTTTTTCTTTCCGTTTTAACAGCTTTAACCACTTCTTTCTTTGTTGCTTTCACTAATTTTGCAGGTTTTAGCTTTTTTACAATTTTCTTGTTATCTTTACCCATATTGATGTAATTTATGATCTTGGTTTTCCACTCCCTGGAATGGAAAACTAAGTATTAAGCTTTTAAGTTAAAATTAGATATCCGAAACTAAAATACTGCGACCTTATTTAAAGGCCAAGCTCGAACAAAAGCCTTGCCTGTAATATTTTCTTCCGCGACAGGCCCCCAAGAACGAGAATCCGAACTGAACATCCTGTTATCCCCCATTACGAAATATTCCTTATCTTTAAGCGTGATATTCATATCTCCCATCGTTTTTACGGAAGTGGAAAGATAACCGCTTTCATCCAAAACAAATCCATCGGGATTCTCATGGTTGAATATGGTAACCTTTCCATTTTTTAATTCCATCCTTTCCCCGGGAAGAGCGATTATTCTTTTAATAAAAAATTGGCTGGGATTTTTCGGATAGCGAAAAACAATCACTTCCTGACGTTCCAAATCCTTGAAAGGCTCTACGGTAAAGAGATTCTTATCTCCGATTCCCACGTTAGTTTTCTTGTAACCGAATTCATTTACAATCAAATATTGATTATTTTCAAAATTAGGCTCCATGGAAGCTCCTTGAACAAAAAAAGGCTGAAAAAGAAAAACTCGAATAGGAATAATTATTACCAAAGCCAACAAAAAAACTTTCATTATTTCTAATATGAAACCGCCAACGCCATAATAGCCTTCCTCAAGGGCATTAGAAGGATGAATATTTTTCACTTTTATTTTATTTACGGTTAATTAAGCAACTTACACGCAGTTTAGCACAAAATAAGGCATTTGGCAATAGTATTTTTTCCTTGAGACAAGCCAAAAATTTGACCGATATAGTTAAGTGGGGTTATTATTATGACAAATATAAAAATGGATATAATCAAAAAAGAAAACAGAACAAATCACATCTCAAAAGACATGTCTCGCATGGGCGATGTTCGCCGTCCAATTTTAAATATTGCTCCCCTTGCTGAAAATCCTAAAAAGCCGATTGTAAAAAAAATTGTCTATAACTTTTTTTTATGGCTTTTTTCCTTTTTTATTCTTTACGGAATTTTCTACGGCGGATTTTTCATCTATAAAACCTATAGCATTGGGAAAAAAATGAATCCAGAAATCCATCCGAGTTCATCAATCCTCAATGCCATAAAATCCATAGCTAACCAAAACTTGCCTCCTATCAAGGGCAATGATGACGATCAAATCAATATTCTTCTTTTGGGTACGGCTGGCAAAGGAAAGCCTGGCCAGAATCTGACTGACACCCTTATGGTGGCCAGCATTGATGCTAAAACTAATCGGGTAGCGCTTCTGTCTGTCCCTCGAGATTTGTACGTCCCTGTTCCCGATGCCAAAATCAACACTAAAATAAATTCCGTTTATCAATATGGCTTATCCTCCTCGGGAAACGATGAAAAAAAAGCCGCTGAAGTTATCCAAAAAACCATTGAGCATGTAACCGGTTTTTCCATTGACTATTATATTATTCTAAATTTTGATGGTTTCCAAAAAGCGATTGATGATATTGGAGGAATAAATGTGATCAGCGAAAGGGATATTTATGATGAACGCTACCCAGGACCGAATTATAGCTATGAAACATTCAAGCTTTCCAAAGGTTTCAACCACCTGGATGGAGCCACCGCGCTCAAATATGCGCGCGAGCGCCATGACGACCCGGAAGGAGATTTTGGCCGCGCCAAAAGACAACAACAAATAATGCAAGCTGCCAAAAATAAAGTTTTTTCCGCCAATACCCTTATGAATGTTTTTACCCTCAATGATCTTTTCAACACCTTAGGTGACAATATTAAAACCAATATTGATGTTGAAGAATTCCCCGGTTTTTTTGAGTTAGCCAAAAAACTAGATACTAATAATATTAACAATGTAGTGGTGGATGCCTGGAACAAGGATAGCCTCCTTAAGGTTTCCCATGTCCAATATGGAGACATCAGGGCCTTTGTGCTCATTCCTCGCGTGGGAAACTATAGCGAGATTCATGATGTAGCTAAAAATATTTTTGACCTCAATACGATCAAAAGAAGAAAAGAAGAAATTGCCAAAGAAAATGCCAAACTGGTTATTATCAATCAAAGCGGTGATTTTCATATAATTTCCAAAATAAAAAAGGTGCTCCAGGATAATTTGAATTATAAAAACGTAGAACTGATTTCCGACCCTGCGAAAAAAATAATTGAACATACGCTTGTCTATGATTCTACTGATGGGCAAAAACCTTTCACCCTGGATGAACTGGCTGTTAAGCTTCCGGCTGACGTTTCCTATGATATGGATAAAGACTATTCGAAGATTCTTGGGAAAAAAGAATTCGATATGACCATTGTCATTGGAAAAGATTTAGTTGAGAGGTATAATATGGAAGAAGCTACATTGGATGAGCTCAATGCCGCCCAAGACGATCAGATGTACATAAATTTGCTGGATAAATAATCCTTAATTTCAATTCTTAATTCAGATTAAATTTCAAATCATGAAAATCATAATAGGCCTAGGGAATCCGGGAAAGCAATATGAGGGCACCCGCCACAATATCGGTTTTGAAATTGTAGAAAAACTGCAGAAAGATTTTGATTTTCCGGAATTTACTTTTAACAAAAAATTCAATGCCGAAATATCCGAAGGCAACTACCTGCCTCATCGGCAGGCGGGAAAACTACCTGCCTCATCGGCAGGCGGGAAAACTGAGAACCATAAACTAATTTTGGTAAAGCCTCAGACATTCATGAATCTCTCCGGCACTGCCGTCCGAGCCATGCTTGATTTCTATAAACTCGCGCCTGAGGAAATTATTGTCATTCAAGACGAAGTGGATATTGAAATCGGGACTTTCAAAATCTCTACCGATTCTCGATCAGCCGGACACAACGGAATCCAAAATATTATCGACAATCTTAGCACGCAAAAATTCACTCGCCTGCGCATAGGCATCGGGAGAAAAACCGAAACAGACACGCCTTCATGCCGCATGGGCGTCCACCCGCCTCGCGTCGACGAGCGGTCTCCGCGAGTCGAAGCGGGTGATTTCGTCCTAGAAAGATTTTCTCCTGAAGAAAATGAGAAAATAAATCACCTGACCGAAGATATCCAAGAGGCGTTGAAAAAACTTCTCTAAAAAATAATTCAAACAAAAAAAGGAGATTGTCTCCTTTTTTTGTCTATTCGAATATTTTCTCTACTCTGTTGGAATCTGGAAATCCTTCATGTTCTCAGAAATGCCCTTTAGCATAGCGCATTGATCGACAAAACTTATGTCAGTCGGAATGGAGAAATCAACATCTTCGCTTGCCTCTTTGCAATTGTCATTCTTAGCTTCCTCTTCAATCAATTCGTCCGCCGAGCTAAAAATTTCTTCGTCTTTGGCTTCTGCTGATTTTGGCATGTTTTTTTCCAAATCCTTTATGCAAGCCATGGTCATTTTTGTTCCAGCCTTGGTTTTTGTGTCCCAGCCATAGAAAGCTTCGCTGTCAAAAATTCCTACCATGCTTGTTTCTTTGGACTTGGTAACTGATTTATATTTTTCTCCTTTAATATACACCTTGGTTTCCACTCCATTTTCCAGCGAAACGCATTCCATTGTCTTTCCCATCGACAGCAAATCTTTCAAACCGCCGGCAATCCTGTCAGAGACATTTTCTTTTTTTGCTCCTGCGCTCTTCTCCTCGACTGAATTGTTTTTCTCTGTCGCTTTTGGAGCTTCATCTTTCTTTCCGCATCCTCCCAAAAAAACTGCGCCAGCCATGATCGGCAAAATGATCCATGCTTTTTTCATTTATTTTAAGTTTATAATTATAATTTCAGTATAATGAAAATTATTCAAATGTTCAAATGTCGCTTCTTTTTCAAAATTTCTAAAAATTTTAACGAGTAAAGCCTAAAATAAAAATTCCCGCTATCGCTAAGCTGGCGGCTAATAATTTTCTAGCGATTCCTTTTGTATGTTTCAGGATAAAAAATTCAAACAAAATAATCAGGAATATTTGTGAATTATTTATAGCATCTATCCTGCCTACTTCCCCTCCAAATCGATAGGCTGTAAAAGTGAAAAAATTATACAAAAAATATCCGACTGCCGAAGCCATGATTGGCTTATAGGCAGAAAAATTTTTCTTTCTAACGGAATTTATAACATCTTTTCTTCCCATAACAAAACCCCAAAGAGACAGCATAAAGAAAGACCAAAAAATATAAATAAGCGGATGAATATCAAGCACAATACTTTTGTCCAAAGTGTATAATATTCCAAAAATGATTCCAGCAACCAATCCATATAAATTATTTTTCTCCAAAATAGCATTTTTATAATTCACCACAATAATTGCCGCCAAAACCAAAGCTATTCCGATGAATTTCAGATAACTGACTGACTCGGAAAAAAATATGATTCCTAAAAAAGTCGAAACTACTGCGGACAAAGAGATAAAAATTGCCGAAATACTAATGCTTTTTACTCTAAAACTTCTTAGATAGAAAATCATAGCCAAGGATCCCAGGAAACTGACTATCATAATTTTTGGAAAAACAGTTGCGTTAAAAATTGATGATATCTGATCAGATATGCCAAGTGCAAAAAGAAGTGGTATAGAAAGAATGGATTGAAAAAGAAAAGTCAAAACAGCGCTTGTTCTAGCATTAAAAGCATTTTTCAAATTTAGCAAATGTTGCTGCATCAACTCCGCTACAGCCAAAGCAAAAACCGAGAGGACACTAAAAACAAACCAGGTCATGTGTTTATATTGCTATAAAAAGTTAAATCTTTATTTTCCTATTATTCAACCCAATAATACAGCTTAAAATAAAATTTCAAGCATAAAACTCTTCTCGCGTAATTTCCATTTCCACCGTTCCGCTCAGCACCCATTCCCCGTTGCGAAAGATTGTTCTGTCATTGGGAATCAGTTCGGTTCTTTTGAATCCTGCCTTCTCATAGAGAGAAATGGCATTCTCGTGGAATTCACTGGTGCTCAGAATTATTTTTTTCATATTTAACTCGCCAAAACCATATTCCAACATCAGTCTCGTCACATCCCTTCCGATGCCTTTGCCTTGATAATTCTTATCAAGAATGAATATTCCGAACTCACATTCCTCTTTCTCCCGAAAATCACTAAATGAAGCGTAGCCGATAAAAATATCTTGCTTGCTATATATTCCAAAGATAATTCCGCCTTCTAATTCTGAAATAAATTTTTTCAGTTCTCCAATATTTTTAAGCGCCATTCCCCTCTTCACCCAGCCGATATACCGCATTACTTCCAAATCATGGAACCATGCCAAAAGCAGAGGATAATTTTCTTCCTCCAGTCCTTTTTTGAGATATATCTTCTCGCCCTGAATTTTCATAATTTTTAACTGAATAATTTTTCTTAGGGAAGATGCTGGAGCACAGGGAGTCGAACCCCGAAATGCAAATTCAAATTTTGCCGTCTTGCCATATTAAAACGATGCTCCAATCCCATATAAACAGCAATATCTATTTTTATTTTACCATCCCGTCCATTGAAAATCCAGCGCGGAAAATAAAAAGGCGGTGCGGGAAATCCTGTTTCCTGCACCGCTCATAATTGACGCTTCGTTGTTTTTACCAGTGAATTCGCTCACTGCGATAACCATCTTTCCTGAATTCAGGAAGCACAGTAATCCCACTCACATAAGTAATTCTACTGCCTTGGATGAATTTTTTCAGTTCTTCGTAAACCACATCGACCAGGCGCTGCTGGACTTCCGGATCTCGAACTTCTCCCCTGGCAAGATTTGTCACAACCGCAATCACCTCTGTTCTATCTTCTTGGGTGGAGTCAAAGACATATATTCTAACCTCCTCAGAAGAAACCCCCAATTCTTTAATTCCAGCGACTGCAGTCTTCAAATCAGCGATGAGAAAATGACAAGCTTCTTCTCTTCTTCTAATCCCTGTTATTCCGATTATCAGCATAACCATCCTCCTTAATCGAAAGTTTATTTCTCCGGCAAAAGAGTTTGCCGGAGAAATTTATTAAGAGTTGATCTCCTGTGTTCGTCCCAAACTTAAAGCTTAAATATAATATATTCAATTGCAAAAGACCTGATATCGAATGTTATATCAAAACAGCCATAAAGTCAATGAAAAAGTCGTGGGATCAGATGAACCCACGACAGATAGCAGTGTTATGCCAAACAAAAATCAGCCAATGTCTTTTTCGCAACAAGGATAGAGAGCCATCCTATCTCCAAAAAAATTCCTCAACACTCCGCTCAGAGCTATGTTCAAAGCATCATTTTCGCAAGAACCTCCAGGAGACCCTTTCTTCAGAGTTGTCTCAATCCTTCTTGTCAGCTCCAGATAGGCAACCTGGCTATTTTTCCTGGTTTTGCCTATCCGAATATCCAAAAAGAAACTACCGTTTCCTTCGATTGCCTCTTTCATGCTTTCTCTGAATTTTTCTTCGGCAATGATCGAGATTGCGTGACGGGGAAGCGCTGTGGGGCAGGAATGATAATAGGAAAAGCAATACTTGCACCGGACATAAGGTTTCAAGGGAATATGCTTGAAATCCGGGCTGAACGGCAAAGGATAGTCTTTGATAATCCTTTCGGCAAAATATTTACGCACCACCATGAAAAGTTCTAATAGGAAACCTCCGTCTTGTATGACATCCCATCTGATGCTCCGTGGAATATTGATTATTATAGACAATGAATATTTCCCACCGTTGCAAATAAATCCACTGTCAATCATTTTTACCCCGTATCTATCCTCCAAACCGCTTATCCACTCTTTCTCTTTCAACCTATCCTCCATCCACGCTTTTTGCGCTTCAAAAACCGCTTCAGTCGGGTAAATAACCGTAAGATTGCCATTTGCGCCATGAATAATTTCAATCTCTCCTAAATCATCAATCGTACCCATCAGGTCGAACTTCCGCTTTTCTTTTTCCATGCCAGTCCTCCTGTTGTTTTGGATTGTTATTTGCTCCGTCTCGCGGAAACTCATTAACTCTCTATTGTGTTTGTAAAGAACCGCGTGATTTTTTCAAATCACAATAACAAAAAATGTCTATTTGCCAAGCTCTTAAAAAAATCAGACTTTTTCCAGCATAAGAATCCTCTTTTTGGATCTTGCCGATTGTCTCCCAATCAAGTCCGTTGAAATCCAATATCGCCCCTATCAGCTCCATAACATCAGCGACTTCTTCGGCCACGTGTTCCTTGCTATCCGCATTAGCCAATTCATGAGCCTCTTCTTCGACTTTCTTCATTAAAAATCTGAATATTCTCCATCATCTTCCAATATCCTGGTCCTAACCTCTTTTCCTGTCAAATTTTTCACTACTTCCAGAATATTGTCCCTCACAAGCTTGGGATATTTATTCTCTTTTTTCAGATTTATTTCAGTATGTTTAAATTTCATAATTTTAAAAAATATTACTAATTACGTATAATATCAAAGTTTAAAAAATTTCTGTCCCGTAAAATTTAAAATCCTATCTTAATAAGCTTTCCGTCCTCCAAAAAACCGCCTGATCATCAGTCAGAGCAATCACTGATTAAACTTCTTCCAAACTCCCTCAGAAATTATTTCTATTTTTCCATCAACAACCTTGATAGCCGTGTTGTCATCAATGACATAGAAAGTTTCTGGAGATTTTTTAGAAAGTTCTTCCGCATGCTTTAAATTTATATTAGGGAAATCAGGATTATTCAAATGCGGCCTCAATAAAATATTAACAAACCCCATCCCCTCATTTTCTTCTGGATGAGCAACCGGTTCATTATATAATTCATTAACTATGTCAGAATCCAAGCCCTTGCACATAATTATACTTCCGGCGCTGATTCCGATATAAATTTTTGTTTTTAACATCTCCGGCAAGAGTTCTTTGAGTCCTGATTTCTTGAACCAATACATAAGGTATGAAGTATCTCCGCCTTCAAACAAAAGCACATCTGCCGCCTCAAAGCGTGGTAGCCACACCTCTTTTTCCAAGGCTGAAATATCAACAATATCAATTGACTTAAACCCCGCCTTTCTACAGTTAACCAAATCATCTATCATCCAATCTTTGTTCCCCTCCATAACATTGGCCGCAGTCGGAATAAAAGCCAAAGTGGTTTCAGAAAATGGTTTTCCGATCATTTCTAAAAGAGCGTCGGAAATTGATTGGTTTGATAGCCCAGCAGAAGTAAGCAATAGTTTCATAAGATTATTTTTAAAAATTAATATATTTATTCTATCTTTCTTAATCCTTAAAATTGAACAGGAAAAGCTTTCATTCCACGTTTCTTTTATTATGTTAAACTTACTATAAAATGTATTCGAATATTCTAACGGGTATTTTTTTAGCATTAGCTTGATCAATCGTATATTGCGTTCCAGGGCTTTTATTGATGTGGAAAGCTACCAATTCATCCGCCGCCTCCACTATCTTTTCGATCCGTTTCCAATAGGCAGTTTTGTCTATCACTGAATTTCCCCTATTTTCCTGAAGCGACTCCGCGTTAATTGCCTTCAATTTTTCCAATTGCGCTATCAATCTTTCTGCTTGCGATTGAGTGATGACACCCTCGCCAGCACGTTTTCGATAATGTTCCGCATATAGTTCCAGTGTTGCAGGCAAAAATATTCTGATGCTTTTCCCTGACGCATCCCGCTTGAGAGCTTCATCCGTAGCAAAATAGTCCACGCCCAATGCACCACCAGACACGATGCCGTCTCCGCGAGAAATAATTTCTTGCACTTCTCGCCTGACATCACTTTCCGTCTGTCGATTATTATTTCTCCAACCTCCGCTAATAGCGATCCATTTCATAATAATAATTCTTAGTTTGAGTATTTAATTTATATAAAATAATTCCTCTCCTCTGGAGAAACACCTAGAGACATCTCTCCAAAATATCCAACCCCGCTTTAGCTGTTTTTTTGTCGATGTTCAAGGCTGGGAAAAGAGTGATGATGTTTCGATTGAGGGTTGCCACAAGCAATCCGTTTTTCATGCATTTTTCTGCAATTTTTCCTGCATATTTCACGTCATCAAATTCAATTCCAATTGCCAATCCCTTGATCCTGATTTTTGCCGGATATTTGAAGATCATTTTTTTCAAACGCTCTTGGAGATATTTTTCCATCTTCAAAACATTGTTTAGAATTTTTTCCTTATTTTTATCCAAATATTCTAAATTAGCTAGCGCCGCCTCCACTGCCAACGGATGCCATCCAAAAGTCGAATAAAAACTAAAATCAAATTCCATAGACCTGGCGACTTCTTTCGTCATTATTGCAACACCCAATCCGCCATATCCGCCCGCTATGCCCTTGGCTAAACACATAATATCCGGCGATAGGTCATAGTGCTCTGACGCAAACATTTTTCCCGTTCTTCCGAATCCGGTCGCTACTTCATCCATAATAAAAAGTGTTCCATATTTTTTGCAAAGTTTCTGCACTTTTGGCCAAAAATTTCTCTCCGGCATCACGATGCCGAGATTGCAAACTATTGGTTCGGCGATGAAGGCAGCAATGTCTTTTTGCGCCAATAACTTTTCTATTTTTACGATAGCTTTTTCATCTAGCGGAGTATCGATCTTATTGCAATGGAAAAGCAAATTTTTATACCATTTCCGAAATTCTGACATCCCGATACTCATTGCTCCGATAGAATGCCCATGATAACTTCCCTCAATCGAGATAAATTTGTGCCTCTTTGTATGCATCATTGCCGCCTGCATAGCGATTTCCACCGCTTCTGTTCCACCAGTTGCTCGAAAACTTTTTTCTAATTTTCCTGGAGTAATCTTGGCTAACATTTCCGCCAGCTGAGCCCAAGGCTTGTATAAATATCCAGGCAGGACATAATCTGGACCCGTAAATTTTTTCAGTCTTTTTCTAACTTCATTATTTCCCCAGCCGATATTTCCCACACACCAACCCATCAGAAAATCAATATGCTTCTTCCCTTTGGCATCCACAAGATGGCTGCCATCCGATCCGACAATTTCCAATTGATCGGCCTCTATATCTCTGCCTAAATATTTTTTGTCTTTTTCTTTAGTATCCATATTTTAAAAAAATTAATTTACTTTCCAAAAATCTTCATTTCAAAATCTCTGAGCAATACAGTTTCTAATTCCCCCGCCTCATCTGCTTTTCTAAATTTTTCTTCTAAAAGCTCCCCTTGTTCATCCTTGAAGTGGCAGAATATTTTAATCGGCAATATGCCAAATCCTTGCTTAACATCATTTTCATGCGAGTAGTTGATGAAATATTTTGCCAAAACGTAGGCTCCGGCCGAACTTCCTACCACCAGCTTTTTCTTTCGTATTTCCTCAGGAAATTCAGGATATTTTTTCAAATCTTCCAGGAGCTTGATCGTGTCTCCGCCATGGACATATATGGCCTCAGCTTTTTTCAATTGCCGCATGAAATCCTCTCTTTCAGCAAAAACATACGTCACTTTCTTGCCATTCATATATCTTTCGAACTGCTTAACACCGTTTACGAACTTTTCTTTTTCCGGATAATCACGCTTCATCGAAGGAGCAAAGTAGCACAAAAGCAAACTGTCCCCGTCATCAAGACTGCCGGCAATTTCCGAGAAAAAATCATGATTAAGCTTGTTCTCTTCTCTTGTCACTCCACCATGAAGAATATATTTTGTCATTTTTTAGGTCTCTTATTTTAAGGATTTAATTTTCTTAACGATTTCGTCTATTTTCAAAAGCGAGCCAGGGTCTTTTTTCAGATCATTTTGATGGAGAGCTTGGAAACAATATGATCCCTCTAGTTTCAATTTCTGATATTTTACGAAGCCATATGTGCAATGATCCAAAAATTCCTGAGAGCCATCAATCTCGCCCCCGCCGACCATAATCAAGATTAATTTCTTGTCCTTCAGCAGTTCGGACTTGTAATAAGGATGTGTCCTGTCGATGAAATTTTTCAGCAGCCCGGAAACATTATCAAAATAATTGGGGGTTCCAACAATTATGATATCCGCGCTAAGCATCTTCTCGCCTATTTCAGTCATATCATCACTCAAGATGCATTTCGGTTTTCCATGGCAGCTCAAGCAGCCGATGCAATGTTTAATATTTTTATCCTTTAGCAAAATCAGCTCTTTATCGTTTTCGAGCTTATCAAAAATGCTGGTCAACACAAAATCTGTATTGCCCTTTCTCGGACTCCCGGAAATCAATAGTATTTTAGCCATATTTATTATTTAGATATTATCATCTCTTTCTGCAAAAATCCAGAATGTAGCAATCTTTCATAAAAAAATAGCTAGGGAAAATTCAAAATTAGCAGGACTCGCCTTTTATTTTCTCCTGACTAAATTCAAAATGAAAAATGGCGCGCATTATCCTATTTTTGTGATTTTTCCGTTCTCTATAAAAACCGCCTGATCATCAGTCAGGGCAATCACTGATTCGCCCTTTCTTTTTTCTCTGAAATCCTGCACGTCTTTTTCTTCTTCAACGGAATAGTGAGGAGTGATGATGTGCTCGGTCAATCGGAGTCCGGTCAGATCTGAAAGATGCACATCATTTATATCAGCATTACCGATTCCCGCCGCCTCAATGTCCGGTCCAACAATGATTGCTCCGGCACTAACACCGATATAAAACTTTCCTTTTCTTACTGCCTCTATTAAAATCCTGTCCAATCCAGTTTTCCTCATCCGATCCAGAATATAGAAAGTGTTGCCTCCGCAGACATAATAGATGTCATATTCCGGCAAGCCGGCAAGATTTTTATCCACCGAAATATTGATGGCGTCATATGCCAAACCTATGCTTTTCAACTCTTGATCATACGATTCCATCCACTGCCAATCGCTTTCTTCCCTGACTGTGTGAACCAAGCAAGCTCTTTTATTTTCAAAATTCTCAAAACAAGAGACAAAAAATTCCTTTATATCATTTTTCAAACCGGTTGAAGTAAGCAATAGTTTCATAAGATTATTTTAGAAGATTCTAAGGAAGCTTCCGTTTTTTATTAATCCACTCTATCAGAAGAATCATTTTTAGCTAGAGCGATAATATTTTTCGTCCAGATCTCCATAGCTTTTTCCAAAGCTTCTTTTGTGTACCAGCCGAATCCTTGGAGCCCGATAGCTGTTTCAATTTTTGCCAGAGATCCGTTTTCCAAATCTTCTCCTTCGAAAGCATAAGCAGACACTTTTTCGGACTGAAGAGCTTTGGCCATTGCCTCTTCATCAACGATTTCTCTGGAGGCCAAATTTACAACAATAACTCCTGATTTCATCTTAGCAATTTCTTTTTCTGAAATAAAGTTTTTGGTTTCGTGGCTATCTGCCAAGTTGATGGAAATAGCATCCGCCTCAGCCAACACCGCATCCAATGATTTCATTTCAATGTTTTCTTTTTGCTTGGCAGTCCTGTTGAAAGCGATCACCCTCATTCCAATCGCGCTTCCCAACTCCGCCACCCGGCTTCCGATGTGGCCGAGACCAATGACGCCCAAAGTTTTCCCCTTCAGTTCAAATCCCATATCCAAACGATAACTGCCCTTTTGTGTCCGCCTATCGGTCAGAATAATTTTCTTAGCCAGGCTGATCAGCAGTCCTGTGGCATGTTCTGCTACCGACTCAGTGGAATAGAAAGGCACATTCGTCACGACAATGTTCCTTTTTCTGCAATAATCCAGATCTATCCAGCCGAAAGAAGTGGTGGCCAAAGCCACACCTTTCAAATTCGGCAAACTGTCCATCAATTTGATCAATCTCCCATCCTGCGCTTTCTCAAAACCGCCGAATGCATCAGGGTCAAAAGCCAAGATGTCCGCACCACTTGCTAAACCTATCCAGTCCTCAATCGGTTGCTCCCCGCACCTATCCGCATAAACAACTTCTCCCAACTGCGAAGTTTATCCTGCTGCTCTTCATTAAAATCCGCCTTCTGGCAAAATATTGCAATTTTCATGGTTTTTATTGTGGATAATTATTTATTTTCTAATATCCTACTAATGCCTATCGATTAAATCGTATGCCAAGCTAGCTAAAACAATATAGTGAATCGCTAAATTTTTATCAATTTTATTTGCTGGAGTATGCGCTTTTTCATTTCTTAGTTTCTGAATCGCCATATGTAAAAACTTCACTCCTTCAAAAAAATCTTTTTCGGCTTCATTTTTAATATCATGCCCAAAAATTTTATTGTAATTTATTTCTGCAAAAGCTTCATGGGCTTTCTCCTTGCCCGTGATATCTCTCAATTTCTCCCTAACTATTTTATATGATTCTTCGACTGCATTAAAATAATGTTCGTTGTTTAATAAATCTTTCACATGTGAAAAAACTTCTTTCCTTAAAATAATACTAATATTATCATCATTTATATTCGCTTCATCATATTTAGAGATTTCACCAAACTCTAAAAAATTTAAAAAATCTTTAAACTCATTATAAATAAAATTTCTTCTTTCTTGCCAGCTTCCACTACCTGATGCAACGCTTAAAAGTCTATTTGTAAAATTTTTTAATGTTCTACACTCTTTTAAAAATGTGGGCACATTATTTGGATATTTTTCAATTAAAAAATCCCTAGTAAATGAATATTCAATTTCCTCAATAGCATTGAAATTTTCCACCACTCTTACAAGGTCTTCTTGAAATTCTAAAACTCTATTATAATTTTCATCTTTCATAAAAAAATTTACCCAAACTAATTGCCGTACTTGACATTTTCCTAAAATATGCTAAACTTGAATATAAGAAATCGGTATATGTGCGGATAGCCATGGCCGGTTTTTTTGTTGTATTTTTGACTGATCCATGTAATACTCTATATAAGGAGTCGGTATATGTGCGGATAGCCATGGCCGGCTTTTTTGTTAGGCCAATACCTCAAAAATTCCCAAATTATTTTTCATCTTTCTCTCAATCAATCTTCCCATCATCCTCTCGACAGCTGTCATTTTCTTCAATTTGCCCAGCTTCATTTCATATACCATATCTGCCATCAGGGCAAAGCTATCCGCTATCTGAATGTCGTCATCTAGATTCAATTTATTCACTAAACTAAGGGATGTAATTTTTTCCCGATAATTTGAACCATTGATTCCAACAGAAGGAATTCCAATTCCTTACAGTCTCGTATGCGCTTCTATTAAATATTTATCCTGGGACGGATCCGATTCAACTATGATTTTTCCGCAAGTCTTTTTGCCCAGATGTTGTTTCACAAATTCTTCTAAAATCTTGTTGTAAGCTTTTCTTAATATAGCTATTTCATTCCAGCCTAATTTTTTAGCCTTGGCCTTATCCACAATAACAAAAGCAAGAGAAATCTTATCTGAATTTAAGATGGCAATAAATTCTGACCAAAATTGGATTTCTTTTTTTGCATTTTCTCGCAAGCAAGCAAACGGCCCTTTCTTCCGAATCATATCCCGGCAATGAAATACAAGCTCAGCATCTTCAAAATGTTTATCTTTTAGTTTGAACATAGCCTTGCTCAATCGAGGCTTAAAATTTTCCGGAACAATTATTCCCGACAATATAAAATTTTTTGATTTATGTTTCAAGCTAGCTTTTCCAGTTTCATCAATAGCTAGAATTTTATAGCTGTTCATTATTTTGAATTTTTATTATAAACTCAATGATATTATATCACTATTATAAAAATTCGCAAGTTTTTTCTCACTGACAACCATTACTACGATCTACTTTACATTTGCCAGATCAAAAATAACTTATCAAGCTAGCAAGTGTCTTAGAGGGTGCATATAATAATTATGCATTTGTTATTTTAACAAGTATCCTAATTTCTATCTAACAAAACTAACTCTCTCAGTCTTTCATCAACATCATCGCTAACTTGCAAGTGCTTGGGAAAAATACTGTCATTTTCAATGTCATCGCTGCCGAACGGCACAAGAAAAACATTTCCGCTTTCATGGTCATTTCCAAAAACCACCTTCATTTCTTCTCGCTTGAATCTCTCCATCAATTCGTCTATAGGAGTGGCAAATCCAGGGAATTCCTCTTCATCAGCCTTTAGACGCGCAAGCTATCGGGATTGATGCCGGGAAAAGCTAGGCGCTCTCCTCTTTCAATCAGCTCTTTCGCCAAAGAGATTTTTCTTTCTGCCATTCTTTTCTTTTCCAACCCGAGTCTTTTTTCTTCACCCTCAGCTGAACCGCCTGCGTTGCCGTTGGGCATTTCATAGATAGACATATTTTTGAATTTTATGACTGATTACTCCTGA
>DPJH01000050.1 GCA_003543115.1 Candidatus Moraniibacteriota bacterium | reverse complement strand
TCACAAATCCATAGCCGAGATAACTGATGCATCCTAGCAAGGTGGTGCTGGAGATGAGAAGGCCGAGATAGAACCAGCGTTGCGGGAAAAATTCTATAGTCATTTCCATGTCATAGGAACCGTCAGGATTCTGAATACATTTTTTTATTTCAAATATACAAAGCTAAATCTATTAATTGCGCAACATCCTCTTAATTACAACAAATGCTATATATATTGCTATAAATATCATTAACAAGCCTACTGTAGCCTGAGCCATGATAAATCTGGATAATTTTTTATTATACAAAAAATCTACCTTTTTATTTGATATAAAAAGTTCAATATCAGACTTTTTTATTTCCCCGGTATTTTTTAAAACAAGTTTATTCTCATAATTATTCAAACAACTTGTGCTTATTTCAAATCCAGAATAGTCCAATCTATCATTATAATTTTTTATATTATCTTTGTAATTAAGCATTTCACATTTTTCATTTAAGAATGAACTTTTCAAGACTTCTCTTATGTCATCAGTCTTATTTATATTTTTAATAATAATATAGGCATTGTAATAATCACCTGAAATATTCTCCAGCTTATTGAGTATTAATATGTTGTTTTTACTATTTTGCTTAAAAATTATCTCATTATCTAATGCCTTACTAACTTCAAAATTTCCATACATGATACCCCTATGCAATACTCCATTCGTATAAGCTAAATACATTGGTTTATCTTCTTTTAAATAATAATTCCAAATTATCTGAGTATTTATAAGAATCAAAAAAAACCAACAAATAGAAACAAAAGAGCAATAAAATACCAGAATGTGATTGCCAGTATCCTTGATTCTATTTTTTTTATCAATTATTAATAAGAATAATGAAAAAATAATCATTAAAATTATTATAAATCCAAACATGTACATACTTCTCATCGATACGTTGTTTAAGGATGTAGGATCTTTCAAATAAAATACATCTAGGAAGAATGTCCTTGGGCCATATTCACTTTTGAATGCGTACATAAATCCCGTAACTGTGATTGTTATGAAAATCCAACCCCAAGCAAGTTTCTTGTAAAAAAATATTATCAAAAAAGGTATTATCCAAGCTAAATAATGCTTTTGAAAATTTGTCATGAATAATAAAAAATACAATATTGATGCAAAAATATCAATAATTACTAAATTCAAATTATATTTATTTTTTTTATAAATAATACTATAAAATCTCCAGCATATATGTAATACCCATATTGTTAAAATAAATATTATACCACCCTTTGTTGCTAAATTAAAAACTGAGGTATTGTTTATATTTGTGATAGGATCATTTGGATTAAATATATAATTTATTGATGATGCAATGCTTAGTGGTTTAATATTTACCTCATTTACAACACTAGAAGAGTGAGCTTGAGAAAGTTTAACAATAGAATTAAATGTCTGCCCTATTAGGGCAGGATCATTTAATAAGTGAACGTATGAAACAGTGACACCTAAAACAAAAACAAAGGTCATGACCGCCATATGTTTATATTCTCTCCTACTCACAAAATACAACATTATAAATGGGCAAAAAATCACAATAAAATATTTTACTACGAACCCAATAACAAGGCCTACCCCAACCAACCAGGCTTTTCTTCTTAATAGTCCGAATATAACTAGAGATAACCCAAAAGAAGTTATGATTTCATAATGTCCATGTACACCGTAAACAAGAAAAATTAATGGATTTATAAACCAAACTAAAAAACCAGCCCTAGCTTTGATATAATCATTTGATAAAATAAAAATTGATTTAAAAATCAGAAAGCCTGTCAATAAATCAATAAATAAGAATGGTATTTTAAAGAAAAAATGAAGCAATAAGACCGAGTCAAAATTAAGAGAAAAGATTTCCATGCTTTTAAGATATACCCCATACATTGGATACCAAATAACATACAATAAGTTTCCTTTATTCCATCCATCAAAAAAACTCCATCCATATAAAGAATCTCGCTGAAATTGATTAACAAAGGCCCAAAAATCAAATGGATGGGAAGACCAAAATAACAATAAAACCTTAACCGCCAAGATCAGACATACTATTCTTAAGAAATATTTATTTGAAAAAATTATAGACATAAGTTATTTACCGTAACCTTATTTTGGTCATATTTGACATCATCTTTTTTGGTTGCAATCACAACTGCAGAATAAGAAAATCTAGGCAAAAAATTACTTAAATTAAATATTCTAAAAAAACCTAAGCCAGGAAAATAGAAACCAGAACCGATAATCTTACTAATATCAAATCCAAAGGATCTTAAGGCAACCTTAATTGTTTTCTTTGTCCAGTCTCTGACATGAGAAGCTCTGAATCTAGCTGCATACATTGGAGGAATATCAAAAAATAGCATCATAATAATACCTAGAGGGGTATTTATGTTCGGATAAGAAAGAATCAATTTACCATTTACTTTTAAAACTCTATTAATTTCTGAAAGTAGAAAATCTGAATTAACAATATGCTCTATCGTTTCTCCTGTAACAACAACATCAAAATAATTATCCTTAAATGGCAATCTCTCTTTTTCTAAGTCACAAACACTAGCTTCAACGCCATTTGCCTTTGCACTTTTAACAAATTCTTCTGCTATATCCACACCAAAAATTTTATACTTGCTAGTAATATTTCTGTAAATATATCCATCTGCAACGCCTACATCTAAAACCTTAGCACTTGGGTTGTTTTTTAGCATATGACTAAGATTTTTAAGCATGAGCTTAATTCTCGGATCATTATCAAAGTCACCTCTTTTTGAATAGTCTGCACGTGAATTAAAATGATTTTTTTGAATATTTTCCATAATTTTATTTTTAAAAATAATATGTAATATATCTAATCGCATTATATAAAGTTTAGCGACAAGACTATTCCTTATCTTACTGATATTTACTTAGTAGATTTAGATATTTCCCATTTACCTGAACTCTTACCGCTTTCAGAGAAAAGATTATATTTACATTTTCCGAATAAATATAATATTTTCCAAGATAAAAACTGTATTGGATGTCTAATAGACGTTATACCAATAGATTTTAATTTAACACTAAATGGAATTGATATTTCAGTATTTACAAAATTTTCCCCAAATAACTTCCTCATCAAATTCTCAGCCGCTCTAAATCTAGTATTTTGTTTTATATAATCTCTTATCTTATTTGGAACTTTATAAAAAACTTTGGCACTTTCTTGATAAACAAACTTTAAATTGTTCTTAAGACAGAAAAAATACATAAATTGATCCGTACCTGGCAAATCGGGAATTTCAATTTTTTCGTAAAGATTTTTACTTAATGCTAATATCCTTCCATGAGAACTAAAAAAATTATTTCCATTTCTAATTTGTTTTTTTATTTTATACACGATGTTATAACTAAATAAACTTGCTAATATTGCAACATTTTTATTTGTCTCATTTATAGGACTAGGTTGACCACCTATCAAGCCAATATCATTATAATTTTTTATGTCTAATAAACTTTCCAAAGTCCTCTCATTTTCAAGTATAATATCCGCATCTAATGAAATCAAAAAATCGCTTTTTATTTCTTTTTTTCCGACATTAAAGGATTTCGCCTTTCCTAGTCTTTCCTGATTAATCATCAATTTTATTTTATTGTCCTTCCTCATAAATCTCTCAACGATTTCATTAGTTCTATCTGTAGACCCATCAGAAACTACTTTTATATTTTCCAATATAAAATTATTATTAATCTTCTGATCAATAATATCTTGCAACAATAATCCAATATTCTTCTCCTCGTTATAAGCGCAAATAATTATCGAATAGGTATATTTTCTCATATTATCTATCTCTTACTTAATACAAAAAATCTATGCCAAGGATTTAAATTATCGCTAAATTCATCAACTAAATTAAATTCCTTGCCTGCATTCTTCCTAAATCCATCCAATGGATATCCTTTTGTTCCCAATTCCCAATAATGCTGTCCATCGAATTTATGCTTCATGGGAAACGGCAATGACAATAAAAAATTTAATGCCCGCAGAGCTGAAATTTTCAACCTCAAAGAAAAATACAGCCTTACATAAGGCAAAGATATGATCAAGTTATCCGTTATGTTTCCAATCTTTGAAATCGTAGCCATTGCATCGGCATATTGAACATGCTCCAACACTTGGAAAGCGCATACAATATCAAATTTTTCCTTAACAACGCTATCGATTTCCGTCATGCTGCAAAGATAATCCGGCTTCAAATCATCTGCAAAATCAAGAGTTTTATATTGAACATTCGGATAATTGATGCATATATAATTTTTCAAAAAAGCAGATCCCGTTCCAATTTCAAGAATACTTATCGTTTCTTTTTTTTCAGATAATTTACTGATCAATTCTCCTAAAATTCTTTGTTGATGAAAATAGCTGGAAAATCTTTCTATGGTTTCATACTTACCAGTATTGTAGGCGTTTTTATCAACTTGCTTTTGATATGTTGTCATAATATATTTAATATCTTCTTAAAATCTCCATAGCTTTTTTCAAAGGTGATTTCGTGGCTCCATCTCCAAGCGGAATATCTCATAGTAGCATATTTTTCACGATTTTGCAAGGCTTCTTGGATCTTTCGGCTCATGCCTTCCGGGCTGTTTTTCTCGCAAATAAGCCCCGTAACGTTATTTTTCACGCTATCTCGAAGGCCATCAACATCATAAGCAACGGCCGGTGTTCCTTGCGAATTGGCCTCTGTGACAATCAGCCCCCAGCCTTCTTTGACTGCCGCCGCGCATAGAAGTTGCGATTTTCGCATCAGCTCAAATTTTTTCTCCGGAGCGACTCTTCCCAGGCATCGGATAGAGTCTTTGTAGGGTGAAGCTTCTGCCATCTGCAAAACTTTTTGACCATATTCCCCTCCCATGCTTCCGGCAATAATCAATTGTAATTCAGGAATTTTTTGCTTGGCCAGTTCAAAAGCCCTGACGATGTGATCCGTTCTTTTCATAGGCCGCACCGCTCCCAGGCTCAAAATCGTCGGCTCTGGAAATTTTTCAATCTGCTCCAAATCCGAAACCGGTTGGATTTCAATGCCTTCGCTGATGATGCGGATCTTTTCTTCTTGGAAGCCGAACCTCATCAGATCTTTTTTAGAACTCTCGGAAACCGTGACCGTCTCCCTGTCCCGGAGCATCCAAAGATAGAACGGCTCTGCCAAATAGCCAATGAGATTCAAAGGGAAAAACATCTGATGGAACCAGATCTCCCTGCATAGCTGATGGACAAAGAGGATGTTTTTTTCTCTGGCATAATATTTGGCAAAAAACGGCACAGTGTTCACCTCATCAATGACCAGATCCGCCCAACCAGCCAGATTCTTCTTGTAATAGCGATAGCTCTTCCAGTAGACGCTCCAGCGGTCACCCAAACGGATGACGGTNNTTTATATTAACTTTCGTCCGTATCACATAGAGCGGCCTGCCGAGAACTTCGCTGTAAATGTTTCCTATATACAAGGCGATGAGTCCCAAACAGGAAAGCACTATGCCGATAAAAAATATTATAAGCACTGCCAATTGCGCCGTGCCGGAAATGTGCCAATTGAGAACATCGTCAAAAATGTAGCGCTGGATGAAAATAGCCAGTCCGCCGATGCCGGTAGTGATGAATATGAATATGCCCAAATATCCGGCAAGCTTCAAGGGAATCAAACTGTGAGCCACGGAAGAAGATATGGCCAGCTTGATCAGCTTCAAATACGAATAGGAAGCCACGCCGTGCGCTCTTTTGTCAGCCGTAAATTCCACGAATTGCCTGCGAAATCCCAACCAATCGATGAGTCCCCGCGTGATGCGCTCGTGCTCGGAAAATTTATTGAATTCATCAATCACCCTTCTGTCCACCAAACGAAAATCCGTAGCTCCTTTCACGATAGGAGTCTGGCTGATAAAATTTATGGTCTTGTAATAGAAAAACGATCCGATGGCTTTCATGAAAGATTGGCTTTCGTTTTTCGTGCGAAGCCCGATCACCACCTCCGCTCCTTTTTCCCAGGCCTCGATGAATTTCGGAATGAGAACGGTGGGGTGCTGCAGATCGGCGTCAATGACAATCGCCGCGTCTCCCGTGGCATGATTGAGTCCTGCGGAAGTGGCCGCTTCCTTGCCGAAATTGCGCGAAAATCCTATATAGCAGACCTGTTGGTTGGCAGCCGCCAATTTCTCAATTGCCTGCTTGGAATCATCCTGGCTGCCGTCGTTTATGAAAATTATTTCGTATCCGTATTGAGGCAGCTGCGCGAAAACTTTTCCGACCTGCGCAAAAAACAGGGGGATATTTTTCTCCTCATTATAGACTGGAACGATTATGGAAATGGTTTTCATGATATTTTTTCGCCCTTCTTGCCTGCCAAAAGAAAAAAGAGACTGATAATGATTGCTATTATTTGTGAAATGATGATTATCGCCAATATGCTGCTGATATTCTTGCCATACAAGAATATGGCTCCCAACATTATACCAGCCACCGCCAGAAATGTATACGATATCTTTGTCCTTCGGATGGAGAGCAGATATTGAAAAATAATATTAACGACCGAGAACAGACCGACAGCTATGGCAAACCATCCGAGATAGGAGGCCACGCCTGAATATTTATTGCCGAAAAGAAGACTGAGAACGAATGCCGGATACATAAAATAGATAAGCGTTGCCGCTCCGGAAGCCCCCAGCACCAAAACAAGCGCTGTCTTAAGGATATGCATTGAAGAACGGCCCTTATGGCTGTTTTCAGCCGACATGGAAAAAAGAACGCTTCCTATGATTCCGGTGGCAAAAAAAATAACTTTTGAAACAACAGTCAGAGCTCCATATTGTCCGGCCTCCAAGGCATCCAAATTATGCTTGGCCAAAATCATATCTCCATTGCCTAAGATCGTGATCGCCAGATTTCCCACGAAAACCGGTATTACATACCTCCTTAAGGATTTAAAATCGATTGTATTTTCACATTTCGCGCTTGCAGTTTTTTCTTTCGCATGTATGAATCTCAGCGCTAGGATAGTCGCCACATATGATGCCAGAGTCCCGAGCACTATGCTCCCGACAATGCCGTTCAATCCAAAGCCGATTTTGACTAAAAATATTCCGAAAATCAATTTGATGGCAGCGCCCCAGACATTGGAAGAACTGATATCTTTGAATTTCTGCCAGCCGCGCAAAATCCCCGAGGTGATAGCGGAAAAAAATGACAACAGCATGGCGATCCAAAGCAATACCAAGGCTGTGCTGTTATCAATATTCAAAAAACCTCCCACAAAAGGTATGGCCGCAACAGCCAGGAGGAAAATCGGCAAGCTGTATTGGAAAACCTTTTTATTGAGATATCTCAATATCTCATAACTGCCCTTTGCGTCTCCATCAGCGCTGCAAGAGGCGGCATATTTGGTAGCCACCATGGCGAGCGTCATAGCCGGAACGGAAACAATGTTTATGATGGAAATCAGCGCTTCCGCCTCTCCATAGGTTTCCACACTGACGAATCTTCCGATCACTACGTGAAAAACATAGTTCAGCACGCTGGCTATCATCGTACCAACAAAGAGAACAGTGCTGTTTTTTGCGAATGTGCTATATGAAGAAAATTTTATCCTTAAATCTTGCAAACTCATTTTTATAATTTAAAAATAATTCCTGTTTTTTCCCAAATACTTTCCAAATCCGATGAAATAGGCATTATTATCATCTCAATTGCAGCGCCGCATAACAGGAAAAAATTATTTGATATTTTTTTAGTCCGCTAGATCAAGTATAGCATAACCCCCTGTAAACGAGCTATTAGCCTCTCCATTCTTTTTTATTTTGATGAAAACGTCTTCAGCTTCTTTCTTAAAATCCACTTCAATTTTTCCTGAATTCTGGCCTGGCTTTCCCGCGTTGCTGGAAAATATTTCCGTCCATTGATTGCCATCAGTTGAAATGGAAATGTGAACATTGTTGTTGAAAAACAGGTTATTCACGGCCAATCTTTGCACTTTTTTTCCATTAGTTTCAATTTTATACGCCAAATAGGAGTCTTTATCGTTCAAACTGATGGTTTTTGCCTTATCAATGGAAATATTCTTTTCGCCATAAATATCCAAAGCGATACTGCCGTCAGCTGGATCCACTTGATAATCCAGGCGTTTTTTCCCTTTTCCTAGGTCATACAGCATTTCTCCATAAGAAAAGACACTCTCGCCTTGCCTTATCGGTTCTATATAATTGTTGGAAAAGTTAAGATCCTTCTCTTCCGTAAAGAATTTGTTTTCTCCTTTTTGCAAGAAAATATTTCCTTGAGCATAGGCTGCGTTATCATCAGTTTGTCCGATAGCCAGATAATTTTCCTTGCTCACTTTTGCTGCGCTGTTGTTAAATCCCAGCCAATATTTTTTTCCTGCTTCCAATTTAGCCATAATAGGGATAAGTTTGACCTCGGAATCAATATCTTTAGCCGAAAATGATTTCACGGCTATTTTTTCCGGAGAAAATACTTTTGTGCTTTCATTAAACTCTCTCAGTTCTAGAAGATATTCCCCATCGCCACCATTGCCTTTTTTATTGATGAAAAAAGATGCGCCTGCCAAATTTCCTCCTTGTGAAGAAAAAGTTTGCCCGATAAGAGTCTTGGGAACAGACATAGCGTCAGAACTTTCATTGTGGGCAAGCTGGCTTTCTCCAATTCTTGCTTGCTGATTGCTCCCGACGACAGTAGCTTCGATGGAAGCCAGTTCCTTGTCGCTTGATATGTTTAGAGGCAAAAGTTTGATGTCATCAATGAAGATGGCGCCTGATTCGATATCCGCAGCAGAAATTTCCAAATTGGAAGCTTCTAGCGGAGAGCGAAAATTATATTCATAATATCTGAATTTATTCGCTGGATTGGCAACCACGCCCATTTCAGCTATCGCAGAAGCCTGCTCCTTATTGTTTAGAGAAATTTTGAAATGGCCGTCTTTAGCGCTGGAAACCCAAAGGCCGAGCTTGTAATATTTATCCTTTTGTGTAAGCAGATAGTTGTTCAATATAACAGACCTATCATTTGCCTTTACCCAGCTTATCTTCAAGCTGTTTTTGCCTAAATGAAATTGCTCTTTGGAGATTTCCACATTCGCATTTTTGCTGACCACCAACTTAGGGGATTTATAGACATTTAATTCAAAACCGGAATCATTAGTGCCTTGAGCATCTTTGCTATATCCTTCTTGCGCCACTCCTATGATCATTCCGTTTTTCTCCTTAGCTGAAGACACGGCCGGCTTTTCTTCCACAAGCTGGATTGGCTGTTCCTTGATATTCCATAAATAAAAGCCTTCAAAAATAATTATTCCCAGGAGAAAAACTCCTAAAACATAGAAAATTATATTTCTATTTCCCTTCTTTTCTTCGGAAAAAAACTTATTCCAAGCTGTTTTTGCCCTGCTAAGCGAATTTTTAATCATACTCATAGTTGTTTATTAGATTGAAATTATTTAAAAATTAACTTGATATACTACCAAAAAAAAAGCGGCTTGTCAAGTCTAATTTAATCTCAATATGCCGTTTCTTCTTATATAAAAACTCTGATTCTTCATCAGAGCGATTTTTTAGCTTATTCCAATCCGCTAGTCGCATTTGATCCCTATGTTTGCTCCTTTTTCAATTCCGCTTTTCCGAAAGGCACGGAAAATGCTCTGCACCAGATCCACACTTCATTGTAATCGCCTATGTTTATAGAACCGGGAATATCATAATTCTGGCTGCCAATATTGCCCTTGATCAAGCCCAGATCAGTTTGGGGATCATAATTGCCATTTCTTCCCAGATAAACATGCACATCCGGGCCGTTACTGCTTCTGAAATCTTCCTCAAAACGGATAAAATATTTTTCGTCCACCTTAATGATCCTGGCTGTGCCCTGAGCTTCATGGTTCGCCAGACCCGTAAATTGTCCCGCGGAAACAATATCTATTTTTTCCTGTCCTTGATTCAGCCCTGATGGTTCTTGCATCTTTCCATCAGAAACAAGGTCTTCTATTTTTTCTTCCACTTGCTTATCAACAAAAAGAGGCGAGACAGTCCAGTAGAGAAAAGCGGCAACCGCCAAAACGATAATGACAATCGCTGTTTTTTTAAACATATGCTTAGTATAAATGGCTTAATTTATCTTGCTCTTATATTACAAATACCAACTTATAAACATTGCAAAATGTGTTTAGAAAATATATTAAAAAAAATCATCTGATTATAAATTTTTTACATCAGTCACACTTTTTTTCATTTTTCATATCCTCTCCATATTCTCCCACCAAATCTCCTTTTTTATTGCTTGAAATGATATTGCCGCAAATTTTCCCTTGCGGCTTGCTCTGAATTTTTATCCCCCCCGCATTGTTTCTGTGCAAGTTATTTTCTATGACATCATTGTTTATGCCATCGCTTTCCTTGTCTCCGCCTAAACGGATTCCGGCACCCACGCATCCGAACACTTCATTGCTGCGGAAAATATTGTTGTTTCCCCGACTGTCCAGTCCGGCCGAATCCTTATCTTTCTGTCCGGTACAAACATTATTTTCTATCTTATTGAAAGAAGACCCTTCTTTGATATCCACACATTCATTGCCTTGCGTATCGATAAAATTATCATGCACCCAATTATAATCGGACTTATCAACATCCCGCGTAATATTCTTATCTTCTTTGACTTGCTCAGGAGCAGTACCGATATAAACACCTTCGCCATTTTTTCCCCCTCCATCAAATATAAAGTCATAAGCGCCGCAACCTGTAATTCTATTTCTCGCTATTTCATTTTTCTGGGAAAAATATTTGATCCGCAAACATTCTCCCCCGGCATTCTTAAGATGCATGTTTATAACAGCCACTCCTTCCACTCCGCTTGACGCTTCTTTTCCTTCGATATAAATCAATTTATCCCGATAATTTTTTCGTTCTTTTGCATCACCCGCCAATCCATCGACCGTAAAACCGCTCAAGATTACGGAATCGTGATTAATCTCTATGATGCGGGCTTTTTTCCCGCTTCCATGCACAATGGCTTTCTTTGAACCGGTGATGAAAATCTCCTTTTCTTCCGTCCCATTTCTTACGGTTACAAAATCCTGCTCGTATTTTCCGTCCATGAGAACCAACCCATCTCCCGGCATCAAAAGATCAACTGCCTTCTGAATCGTCACAAAAGGTGTTTTTTCACTTAGGCCATCTTTCAGATCATCGCCACTCGGAGAAACATAATAGGTCGTGCCGCTTATTTTCATTTCCCGCATGTCTTCCCTTACAACATCCTCATACACATTGATATTTTTACCAAGTCCATATTTCATGATCAAAACACCGGTTAATGCTGCCAGCAAAACGATAAGGATCATAATGATGTAATAATATTTTTTCATTTACGCGTTATTATATGAATTAAGCATTGCAATTTATCCCGTTAATTATAATAATTTGGAGATCTGTTCTTAAAATGAACATTTATCTTATTGCCGGAAAAATCATTTTCTATGATTATGTTTTTATCCGCATCATCATATAGGTACATGCCCTTCTCATTTTTTTCAATCGCATTGGAAACGAAATAATTCCTAGCTGAAAAATTATTTGCTCGAATGCCGATTCGATTTTCAATAAACTGATTGTTTCTTATGATATTTTCCGATGAATGAAAGAGAGCTATTCCATTGACATTGCCTGAAGTATAGTTGTTCTCTACCAAATTATTATTGGAATCCCGATCCAGCATGATGCCATGCAGCCTGTTTCCATAAGAATGATTCCCCTTAATCACGTTGGCAACACATCTCTTTGACATGATAATGCCGTGATTGCCATTATTATAAACGACATTGTCTGCAATAACCAGATGGTTGGAATCATCATGAGGATCGATGCCATATTCAATATTTTCATAAACCACATTCTGTGAAATATTCAAGCCCGTTACTCCATAAGTATATATTCCAAAAAGATTATGATGGATATTGCTATTGGTTATGGATCCTGTCAACAATTCTTTTCCGAAATATCCGCTTTGGATTTTCCATGCCACTCCATATGGGCCTCCGAAAGGGCTTCCGCGATGAGGCGATCCAAAATACCCCAAATACGCCAATTCGCTGTTTGAAATATCCATGCGTCCATTGGATTTTTGAAGAACATAGCTTCTGCCATTGTCATAATTTTTATCGAAATCCTTTCTTTTCTCATCCCAAGATGTGATTTTGGAATTTTTAATCAATATGTTTCCGTTTTCAGATTTGATCCACGCGAATTTATCATCTCCGCTATAAAGCTTGAGCCATCTCACATCATTGCCGTCAATAATCAAAGTCACTCCGTCATCTATATATAAATTTTTTCGCAGAATCCATTCTTTATTATTAGCATCAATTTCTTCCAAAAGATTCTTGCTGCGAAGACGCCTTGCCAATTCAGGAATGGTCACAAAGCTATTTATTCCTCTTATGCGCAAAGCATTTTCATCAATGTCGGTTGTTACAAAAAAATTGTTTCGACCTGTATTTTTATAATAATCGATATTTGTCTTTTGCAGATTAGAAACATATATAGACACAATTTCTCCTGTTCTCAAAAATTCTCCTGTTTTTATTTCTTTTTCATTTTTTCCGTATATAGGCACGGTATTTTCCAATAGAAATCTTCTTCTTATGCTATTTGCACTCTCAAAAAATTTAACTTGATAATAGGCAACCGGATTTTTCCGCAGTTTTTCTTCAAGAACTGCCAATTCTGCCGCCTGTTGCCCATTAGCAAGCCCCAGAACAATGCTATTATCTTCATATCTATATAATTTTTCTATTCTTTTTTGCTCCGCCAGTTTATTTTTTTCATACAAAGATTTAGCGCCTGTAAGATAAATATTGGCATAGAAGCTTGCACCAAACAGCATAAAAATTATAGAAGCCGTTGCTCCGTAGGCAGTCCATTTCTTATACAGGTTCATCCTATTGAGCCTGCTTTTATCCCAGCGGGTAATCCATGACTGCTCGCTCACCGTGACCAAGGTATATATCTTGATTACAGCGATAATATAGGTATACGCGATATGGGCAGGCATGAGCAAAAAATCCACTGGATGCTTTTTCAGGTGTCCCATAATTTTAATTGACCGGCTTACAAGCCACCATGCCAACAATATTCCAATAAAGAGCCAATCTCCCTTATAAATTGCAATGATCAAAAAAATAGGACCCAGCAGCAAGGTAAACGGCTGAAAAAATCTGTCTACTACGTGAAAGGCCAAGAAAGGGTTTTTCCATAACCATTTTTTCAAAACAGAAGACAAATCGGAACGCCAGCTGTTCCTGGTCCAACGAATCTGCTGCTTCAGATATGTTTTCATATCAGGAAATCCCGGAGTGTATACTAAAGCGTTTCTGACGTATTTCACTTTCCATCCATCTCTTTGTATGAGATTTGTCAGGCGCTTATCATCGCCGCTGATGCATCTTTTTCCGAAGAAAATTTCGTTCTCCAATTCATCCGTAAGCCCCTTGATCGCTTTGCGCCGATAAATTCCCGTACGCCCGGAAATGCAACTGAGCGCATCTCCAAAAGCTGCTTGAAAAATCAGATCGTTGCCATAGCGATTAAATATATGGATTCTAAAAATTTTTTTTGCCAAAGTGTCCGCTTCCATCACATCTTGTCTTGGCGCAACGCCTCCCACGCGTCCGTCAGAAAACGGGCCCAAAACTTTTGACAAAAAATTTTCCGTCCAAACAGTGTCGCTATCCGCCAAAGCGACTATCTGGCCTTTTGCAATTTTTATGCCGTCAGCCAAGGCCGCTCTTTTGCCTGGTTTTTGCGTTATGATAATTCTCCCTTTGGGAAAAGTTTGGCAAAATCTTTCAAACACCTCTATGCATTTTTTGTCCGTATAATCAATAACCGCAATAATTTCTCGAGGATTATTATTTTTCCAAGACAAAAGAGCCATGAGAAACATTTCAGGATCCTCATTATAGACTGGTGTAATCACCGACACTGTTGCTGAATATTTTTCTTTTGGATTTCTATAAAAAAAGGAAATCACCTTCTTAAAGCACCATACCAACCATCGCCATACGCCAATAATGCCCAGAGGAATATACCCTGCGAACATACCCGCAACATTATTCAGCTGCTCTAAATTCACTATCATAAAATTATTGATTTAAAAACGCAGAATGCATACTTCTATTTATTATTCTTGCGCCAAAAATGCTTAAATTTTTCATTAGAAAAAATTACGCCTTCCAAAACTCCCATCTTTATTTTATTTTTCCGCGCCCATGCCAGAAATGCCTGCGTATCTTTCGGCAAACACACACCGCCGAAAGGACCTCTGTCAAGCAGCCCGTATTTTTTATTCCAAAAAGCCTCTGCACTTTCTGCGGTAATATCAAAAACTTTTTCGGGCTTAAGTCCGATATAGTGGCTAACTAAACGCATCTCATTGAAAAAGGCTATTTTTGTAGCATTATACAGATTGTGGATATATTTTTGAGTTTCTGCCTCCAATATGGACACATGATGAATCGGAGCGTTAAAATCACTATAAATGTCTGCCATAAAATCTCTGGTCTGCTGATCAAGGGAGCCTATGGTAATAAGCCAGGGATTTTTAAAATCTCTCTCTGCATACGCTTCTCGCAGATATTCCGGATTCATCGCCACGCCAAAATCAAGACCGGCCTTTTTTCCTGATTCTTTTTCTATGATGGGCAGCAGTAACTTTTCAGTTGTATTCGGCAGCACCGTGCTTCTCACAACAACAACAAAATAATCTTTTTTATTTTTCAATTTTTTTCCCAAAGTCTTAGTTGCACTCTTGATGTGCTTCAAATTAATTTTATTTTTTTCAGTCGGAGTGGACACCACAAAGAAAAAAATATTGCTTTTGCTAGCTTCCAAATCATTGATGTGATGCGCTTCATATCCCTCATCAATAAGCTTCTTTATGACTTTCTTTTGCACATCATAAAAAACAACCCTATGCCCTTTTGATAAAAATCCTACTCCAGTCGCCCGCCCAACAATCCCGCTTCCGATGATTGCTATATTTTTCATATAATTATACTGGCCGGCAAGCATCACCCACCGACTCTTTATAATTTAGAAATTAAGTGCCCATTCTACAACCGAACTGATTCATAGTCTCATTGCAGATTATTAAAAAGATAAAAAAATGTCACTAAGCTTATAATTTTTATTACAATATGCAAATACTCTTTATTGCACCGTTGCTTTATTAATATAAGGCGTCACAATCTCAAATCAGCCAAAATAGACAAAAAACACGATCTTGCCAAAAACCGTGTTTTACTATCATCTAATAGACCCGAAACGACAAGCGTTACGCGCTAGTCGATAAAATGAAAAGGGATTGAGAGATTCTTAATTTCATTCAAGCGATAGTCAAGCATTCGCTTGCCGGCAAAAATAACTGTGACATTTTTATTTTCCCTGGAAATCCTTTCGATGTTTTCATGTAAAAATCCCTTGCGGCTTATGATGGAAAATTCTATCTCCGGAAGATCTTTTTCGGCCTGTTTTTTATTTATTTTTTCAAATTCTTCCTGAGCCAAGCTTTTAGTTTCCGCTTCCAGTTCCGGTGAATATTTATCTTCCAAACACAAAAGAACCGCTACTTTTCTGACGCCATGAAAAGTCACCCACTGGCTGACAACCTGAAGGCGTTCCACAAAAGATTTTCCTCTGGTTACCAGCACTGCCACTGGCGCTCCGTTCAAATCTACTCTTTTTTTATCAGAAATCGGTTCAGCGATCTTAAGATATTTAGCGATATAAGGCAAAAGAAGCGGCTCTATTATAAGGGTGGCCAAAATCACCCACATGCCGATTTCCACCAGCCCTTCTATGCCAGGAATGCCTAGGCTTGCGATAGTCACCATCAAAACTGCGGGAATAGCTCCTGTTTCCCGGATGGATGATATGAACAACATTTCTTTCCATGTGATTTTTTCTTTTCCCCAAAAATGAAACGGGGTTAACGAAATAAAAACGCTTAAAGGCCGGATCAGAAGCATAAAAATGAAAGAGACTATGATTCCGATCGGTGCGTATGTCATCAGAGAGTGCAGATCGATAAGGGAGCCCAAAAGAATGAATATGGTTGGCTTGAGAAAACCATCGATCACATGATTGAAAAAACGCTCCGTTTGATATAAGCGTTCTGTGAGGCTGAAAAGCAATCCTCCGATAAAAGCAGCCAGATATCCGCTGCCGCCGAAAGAAAGAGCCATTGTAAAAATCACTATCGGAACGAAGAGGAAAAAAGCCGAGTCAGCTTCAAATTCCTGCTCATGTCTTTTCTTGAATTTCATCAACCCTTCCAGAAGGACATATCCTATAAATCCGAAAATTGCCCCGAAGAAAAGTTGCTTGAAAAGGATCAGCCCGCTTTGCAAAGAAAACACCTGCGCATACCATTGATTGAGCGAGTCCAGCTTTGTCTGGGAAAATATGATAGAAATAAACACCACCGTAAGCAATGTGCCTGTGACATCCGTAACGGCGCTTTCAGAAATTACGATATCTTTAGTAGAACGATTTTTAAACCTTAAATTTTTAAGAATGGGTATGATGGCAGCCGGGTCAGTCGAAGCCAGAACTGCTCCCAGAAGAACCGAGGCTATTATAGAAAGCGGATGGCCCAAAAGAGACGAAATGCCATAAATAGTCCAGGAAAGGACAAAAGCAGTAATAAGGAGTCCGGGAAAAGAAAGGGAGAAAATTTTCCAGATAAGCTTTTTAAAATTGGAAAAGGGCGTCTCCACTCCTCCCCCGAAGAGGATCAAAGTCGCTCCCAATCCGACAATAACTCCCAATATCCCTTCTCTTTCTGTTATGGGAGTCAAGATGGAATGGGCGGAAATTCCGAAAAAAATGGCAAACACGAATGAAGGCAGTTTTATGATATGCGAAACATAAAAAACCACAAAACTTAAGACAAAAAGAAAAGAAATTACAAAAAATACGGACAATAATTCATGTTCTGGATTTTTTTGAAAAAATGAATTGATAGAAAAAGAACTCAAAGAAAAAATGTGAATGGCCACAATGCTAGCTATGGCAATGGTATAGTTTAGAGACGCTTTTTTGAGAATATTCATTTTTTTATGCTGCAAAAAGCCTTTCAAACCAAATAAAAAAACGCCCTTTGGCATTTTATGTCGATCGGCTTCTTGAAATATTTTAATACTTTTTTATAAAAACCTTTCCTATTCTAACTCCGCTTGAAAAAAATTGCAAGTGTCATTGTTTTATTTGGTTTAATCCTTTAAAACCTGCTTTATTAGCATCCTATTATTCATATTTGTTTTTTATTTCTTCCAAATGAATTTCGAATAATCAAAATGAATACCACCAGCTATCGCT
>DPJH01000033.1:25087-25258 GCA_003543115.1 Candidatus Moraniibacteriota bacterium | reverse complement strand
TGGATATGTTTGTCAAGGGTTTGTGAATGATTTAATAATTATTCATTTAATTTATTAATAAGTAAACTATAAGCATAAATTAAATATATATTTATATTATCCGATAATATTGACAAAGTTAATAATAGATGTTAGCTTAATATGTCAACTAAAAATGTTCTTTTCCATCAC
>DPJH01000033.1:0-25004 GCA_003543115.1 Candidatus Moraniibacteriota bacterium | reverse complement strand
GCGATCAAGCTCGCCTATACCTTTTCGGAAAAAGAGGAAAAGCATTTCCCCTCTGAAAAAAGCGGTAAAGCCCCAACGGGCTTCACCGCTTTTATTTTTTCAAAACTACAGATTATTCTTAATAAGTTCTATGGATTTTTGAAAAATTTCCCTATCTTCATCTGTTGCAGCCAAAGCCATTTGTTCTTCAGCTAAATTTCTTGTCAATTTCATTCCTCTTCGTATCTCTTCTACTTCTTCCTCATTATCAGGTTTTCTCCTGGCATCAATAAGTTCTTGCGTATAATTCCTTGCTTGCTCCAAAAAATCAGAAGCATTTTGCAAACTCCTTCTTTCCTCTTTTGCAATATCTCTTTGATCAACCGGAACCTCTGCCAAAGAATCTTCCTCCTTAGCATCTTTTGAAGGCATTGCGAAGGCTTTTTCCATGTTCATATTTTTTATTATTAATAATTACTTTTTAACCTAATTTTTTCTTTAGCATTTCGATCACGAGCCCCGGATTGGCTTTTCCTTTCGTCATCATCATAACCTGTCCCATCAAAAATTGCAAAGCATTTTGCTTGCCGGCTTTGAAATCTTCGACTGATTTTTGGTTCTTAGCCAAAACTTCTTCTACGATCTTTTCCAATTCAGAAGAATCGCTCATTTGAGCCAAATTTTTCTCATCGATGATTTGCGACGGATCGCCGCCTGTTGCATACATTTCTTCCAAAACAACCTGGCCTGCGCTGGAATTGATTTTTCCGTCTGCCAGATGCCCGATCAATTCCGCATAGTTTTCCGGAGTTATTTTGATATTTTTAATGGCTTCATTATTTTTCACCAGATGTTTTTGCAACTCGCTTACCATATAATTAGCCGCCAGTTTGATAGATTTTTCTTCTTCAGATTTCAACTCTCCGCTTTCCTTTTTCTCCTTAAGCTCAGAAACCACCTCTTCAAAATATCCAGCCAAATCTCTTTCTGCCGTAATTACACTCACGTTCTCTGTGGATAATCCATATTCTTCAACAAAACGCTGGCTCTTCACATCAGGAAGTTCCGGCAATTCCTTTCTCAATTCCTGAACATATCCGGCATCAAATTTCATCGGAGGAATGTCCGGTTCCGGGAAATAACGATAGTCATGAGCGGACTCCTTTTTTCTCTGTGCTACCGTCTCCCCCCTAGCTTCATCCCAGCCACGAGTCTCCTGGATCACCTTTTCTCCTTTTTCTAAAATTTCTGTTTGGCGCACAATTTCAAAATCCACTGCCCTTTCCACTACGCGAAAAGAATTCAAGTTTTTTATTTCCGTTTTAGTTCCGCTCAATTTTTCTTCGCCTTCTTTGTGGAGAGAAATGTTCACTTCGCATCTCATATGCCCCTTCTCCATGTCCGCATCAGAAATTTCAAGATACCGGAAAATCTGCTGCAATTTCTGGCAGAAAAGGCGCGCTTCTTTTCCGGTTTCAATATCAGGCTCTGTCACCAATTCCATCAACGGCACGCCTGCCCGATTGAAATCGATCAGTGAGTAATCAGCTCCTTTCGGATGGACTGATTTTCCCGTGTCTTCTTCCATATGGATTCTCGTAATGCCAACTTCCTTGCCATTAATAGCAATATGTCCATGTTCGCAAAGCGGCTGGTCATATTGGGAAATCTGATAGCCTTTCGGAATATCGGGATAAAAATAATTTTTCCTGTCAAATTTGGAAATTTCCGCTATCTTGCAATTGAGCGCCAACCCCGCCTTTTGCACGAATCTGATAGCCTCCAGATTGGCAACTGGCAATGTTCCGGGCTGCGCCGTGCAAACCGGACATATATTCACATTAGGCTCACTTTCCAATCCCAGCCCGTTCTTGCAGGCGCAAAACATCTTAGATTTGGTTTTCAGTTCCACATGGATCTCCATGCCGATAACAGGAATATATTTGGTCATAATATTAATTTTTCTATTTTTAATTAAGTCTTAATAAAAAATTATATTCGATAGTTTATTCTAATCCTAAGATTATATCAAGCCCGTGCTGCCGAATCCTCCGCCCCCTCTTTCAGTCTTGCTTAATTCATCCACTTCTTCCAAAATTGGCGCTTCAACTTTTTGAATAATCATCTGAGCTATTTTATTTCCCCTTCCGATAATATATTCTTTTTCTGATAAATTTTTTAAAATTACCCTTACTTCCCCCCTATAATTACTATCAATGACTCCACCCATAGTCTTTATTCCTCCGTTAAGGGCAATTCCACTTTTATCCCAAATCAAACCTGCATATCCATCAGGAATTGCCACAATGATCCCCGTAGCGCAAGCCAAGATTTGCCCGGGCAAAATTATCATATCATCCACACTATACAGTTCCATTCCTGCGTCTCCATCGATAGTGTATTTGGGAATTTTTGCCTCAGAATTGATTTTTTGAATTTGAATTTTCATAAATTAAGATTATCTGTTGATTTCCGCACACCTTCTTGATCATACAATACATGTCTGAAAATTATCTAGTTAATTCCAGAAAAGAAAATTTGTATTGCCCGTTATTTAAATCTTTTCTGCTTATAACAGTTTTGAATTCTGAATAATCCGGGAAAAAAGTGTCAGCATCTTCTGGAGCGTCATCCACAAGCGTCAGATACAACTTATCTACCATCGGCAATGCTAATTTATAAATTGTTCCTCCGCCGATTACAAAAACTTCTTCCTCGCTATTTTTATATTCTTGCAAAATTTCATCCAGATCGAAACGGATCTCGCAACCGGGAGCCTGAAAATCCCTGTTGCGCGTCACGATAATGTTTTTTCTTTGGGAAAGCGGTTTTCCTATCGATTCGAATGTCCGATCTCCCATAATCACCGCATGTCCGATAGTTATTTTTTTGAAATGAGCCATGTCCTCAGGAATATTCCAGAGCAATTGATTATTGCACCCGATAGCATTATTTTTTGCTACTACCACTATTAGAGATATCATAAATATTTAAATTCTAATTTCTATTATTTCCTATCCTCATAATATCACATCAAAAGATAGCAAACAAGCTTTTTTTAAAAAAATAATTATTGCAAAAATACTCAGTTCAGCTATAATATCAGTACTAAATTATATAAGGAAAACTTTATGATGCAAGATATCGCTAGAACCAAGCCAGTCGAGGAAAGAACGCCCGATAATCAGTATAAAGCCATGCTTCGCGACGTCTTGGAAAACGGCGTAAGAGCAGTTTCTCAGCAAGGAACAGATGCCATCACAAGAATAGGTTCGATTCCCATGCGTTTTAAGCTAGAGAACGGATTTCCTATGATAACCGAACGCAATATGGCCCCCAAGATGTCCAAGCTTCCAGTTACGATTTGGCAACAAGCTATTGGAGAAATCTGCGCTTTCATAAATGGCGCTCGAACCGTCGAGGAATTGGAAAAATTTGGCTGTTATTGGTGGGACATATGGTGTACGGAGAAGAAATGTTCGAAACGCGGACTAGAAACCGGTGATCTAGGGCCTGGTTCATATGGGGCAGCTTTTCATGATTTTCCTACCATTACCGGAGAAACATTCAACCAATTCAAGCATATTGTCGAGCAAATCAAAGAAGAACCGCAACTGCGCACTCATTTCGTTTCTCCTTGGATTCCTCAATATGCAGGACGAGGCAAGGGCAAAACTCAAAAAGTGGTAGTATGTCCTTGCCATGGATGGCTGAATATACGGATAATTGACGGAAAGCTGACTTTGCATATGATGCAAAGATCAGGAGACACTCCTATCGGCGTACCTTCCAACATGGTTCAATATGCCGCATTGGCCATGATGCTGGCGCATGTGACAAACACCATTCCATATGAATATGTCCACACGATTTCTGACGCGCATATTTTTGTCGATCAAATTCCGGCGGTAGAAAAAATGCTAGAGAGAGAATCGCGTCCTTTTCCGACTATGAAAATAAACACCGCAAAAACCGACTTGTTTGATTTCAGAAAAGAGGACTTCGAACTTTCTGACTACAACCCGCATCCCGGAATCAAAGGCATACCAGTCGCTATATAAAAAATACTTAAATTATACAGCTTATGTCTAATAATGGTAAATATACTCCTAAGGAAAAAATTGGATTTTTAGATTTCAATCATGCCCGCACGCCTGAGCAGATTGATTTGATGAAAAAAATCACCGATGACGGAGTATGCCCATTTTGCCCTGAATATTTTACCAAATATCACCCTAAACCCATTCTCAATGAAAGTGTCTGGTGGTATGTTTCAGAAAACATGAGCCCCTACGAAGGAACGAAACTACACCTGCTTTTTGTCTATAAAAAACATGCTACTCTGCCTTCAGAAATCGATCCGGAAGCAGCCAAAGAATTGTTCGAGTTGATCGGTTGGGCAGAGAAAGAATTTAAAATAGAAGGAGGATCATTTTTTGTGCGTTTTGGCAAAACAGAATATACTGGCGGAAGCGTGGACCACTACCATGTTCAACTGATTGTTGGCAACGCCAAAGGAACTGATTCTACGCATGACAAATTAAAAGTGAAATTAGGCTATAAGAAATTAGAAAGATAGCTGTATAGAAAATTGACTTTTTAACAAAAAACTGATATACTTTTATATCAGTTTTTTGTCAATTGCATATTGAAATTTATTAAACCACAAACCAAAGGATCACATCATGGCAGATGAAAAGAAGGACCAACATGAAGAGCTTGGCACAATTATGCGTACCAGAACAGCCGAGCAGTACCAGTTGATGCAAGAAACTGTCAGAAAAGGAATTTGTCCTTTTTGCCAGCCCGAGGGGTGGAAAAATCCGCCTATTCGGGAAGGCAAATATTGGATATTGAAATTCAATGATTTCCCCTACAAACATCACCGCCATCACCTCGTGCTCGTCTTTAGAAAACATGGGAATGAAAATGATGTCATGCCGATCAGCCCGGAAGCTTGGGCTGAATTCGGAGAGATGTTTCAATGGACAATCACTGAATTTGGCATGCGAGGCGGAGGATTAGCGATGCGCTTCGGACATCCCGACTTCAACGCCAGCACGATTCGGCATCTGCACGCTCATATTCAGGAGCCAGACCTGACCGGACCAGCCAAGGCAACTTTTGCCAAAGATCGAGGTCCGGAGGAGGAAGCAAGGAGAGTCGCAAGACTCGCATCATTCGAAGATCAACAAGGGGGGAATGTCAAATGAGAGGACTTTATATTGTAATCAAAAATGATGTGATGAATGCCAACTGGTTCATCAAAATATTGCAAGCATTCATTACATTTCTGAAGCAGAACGATTCAAAGATCATTCTCGGTGCTCGCATCCAATACCTAGACAATGGTTGCCTGTCTTCGTCGTTCTTTTTCTGCGATGATGAGACACAAAACATAGACGCTGCCAATCGCGGATACGTAATCAAACCTTTGGCTGAATTCACCGATGAACTGATCCGGGAACAGTGGAAAATCGCTGATCGTCATTGGGAGATTGAATTCTATGCGTTTATAGATGGATGCATTGAACCAATATCCACGTTAGCATTTCGTTCCTACGCCCCAGCAGTCGTATTGAGGAACGAGCCAGGCACCATTATCTCGGACACAAAGAGCATTGCATTTGTCAATAATCTGGACGACATCCAGTCTTCCACAAGCGGAAACGATGCGGCAAGTCAACATATAGACTTGGCAATTAAAGGAACGCGTCTTCCGCTCTCCGATCCACGTTTTGATTGCTTGCGAAGATAAGCCCAAAGCAGACTATTAACCAAAACGACAAGCCCTGCAGTCTATTCAGACTCAGGGCTTGATTTTTATACCTAAAAATATTTTATTTTTTATAAATCACATCGCCCAAAGTCTTTTCCTGCGGAAGATCAACGTCTACGAAAATTATTTCCACGCCATTATCTTTCAAAATACTTTCGCCGTCCAAGACGCCATAACCGATATTATAATAAATTTTCTTAATGCCGGAATAAGCGATCAATTTAGCGCACGGCGGGCACGGAAAGGTCGTGACATAGATGCTAGCTCCCTCAAGACTGATACCTTCCCTAGCCGATTGCGCAATCGCTGCAGCCTCCGAATGGATAGCAGTGGAAAGTTCCAAGTGGACGCCTTTATGGAAATTGCTGCGCGGATCACCGTTTACGAACGGCATCTGCTCCGACGGCACGTGCTTGTTGCAGGCTGAAACAATTATTTTCCCGTCTTTCACAATCACCGAACCGATTCTTCGCCACCAGTCAGAGCTGTTTTTAGAAAAAAGGTTGGCTGCCAGCATCATTTCCTTGTCAAAATCATCTGTTGTTATTCTCCTATCCGGATCAGTCGGGAATTCCCTAACCGTATTGTGCTTGTCCCACCGCAGGAATATGTCATCAAAATCCACTTCCTTTCCTGAAAAATATTTTTCAGACAAAACTCTCATGACTTCATCATTCGGCATGACTATTTTCTCGGAATTTTCCTTTATCTCTAAAAGTTCTTTTTTACCGGCGATTCCTACATTTTCAAAAATTCCCCAACTTTCAATAGATTTCTTGACTAATTCAGGCTCCAATTGACGGATCTCCTTTGTCAAAGTGTCATGTTCGAAGATCAATTCTTGTCCAAGAATATGGAGATTTGCATTCTGGTACTTTTCAAAAAAACGGCGATAACCATCATGCAAAACCGGAACATATGCAATTATATCTTTTTTCATCTTTTATTTTTTTAATTTTTCTTCCTTAATTTCCGCCAATACCTCCTTGATTGAGCTTAGGATTCTAGGCGTCAGCTTTTCTTCTAATTTTTTGGCTGTTGAAATTTGAAGTCTTCTGATTTTTGCACTCGTAGAGGTGGTAGCCTGAGGCTCCAAAACTACAATTTTTTCACAATATTTTTTTAATTCCTCCAATTGCTCATCGCTATAGGTTTCTTTTGTAGCAATCAAAACATCCGGTCTTACAATTTTTATAAGCTGCCATTTTGGCGTAGCCAATTCCTTTAGGACTACTATATCGACATATCTGGTATGAGCGATCATTTCCAATCTTTCTTCTTGCGGAACTATCGGACGCTCCGGTCCCTTGCGCTCTCGTACCTTCTCATCGCTATCAACGCCTACAATAAGCAAATCACCATGATTTTTAGCCTCTTTGAAATATCTGGCGTGTCCAATGTGCAACAAATCCCACGTGCCCTGCGTTAGAACAATTTCCATTCCCAATCCCCTGCAATGCTCTACCGACTCCTTCAACCTATTAAGATCCTCTATGAATTGACCTTCACAAACAGACAATCCATCGAAAATCTTAGATTTGTTAGCTCCAAAAAAATTAGACTTATTCATACATTCATCAAAGATTAAAGAATTTAACTCCTTTATTTTACTAGTTTCTGCTGTTTTGGTCAAAGACCGTCCATTTACAAAAAATTATTTGACTTAGTCTCGATTATTTCATCAATTTTTCTGTACAATTCTTTCTTGGAACCTTCATTTACCAAGAGATAATCCGCCATTGCTATCGGACCGGCCTGAAACAGGTTTTCAATCTGAGAATAGTCCCTGCTTCTCGCTTCCTCGAAATTCAACGGACGGATTTTCCTATTTTTCAACCGGACATATCTCTTTTTTGGAGAAGCATATATGGCAATTGTCTTTAGATTTTCTCCAAATTTATTTTTTAAGAACAAATATTCAGGCCAAGAATATAGGCTCTCCAATAAAATTATTGGGGATTGATTAAGCTGCAAAATTTTCTCTACAACCCTCTTAACATAACATAGTTCGCCAAATTTTTTACGCAATCCCTCTCTAATCTTCCGCTCATTCTTTTCATTTATTTCCAGTCCTAATCTTTTCATCTCATCAAAGGTAACATCTCCAAAATAAATTTTTGTCCAATCATATTTTTTCATTATATGATTTATTGCCACCGACTTTCCTGATCCTGGAAGCCCTAAAATTGCAATAATACGCTGCTTTTTCATCTTTGCTATCTAAAGTTTTAACTCTTATCTCATTTAATTCTACTCTTCTGGCTTGCTTTGGTCAAAAAAAAACCCTTTTCACAAAGGGATTTCCCGTTCTATTTATTTGCAATCTCATTCATAATTCTGTCCGTTTCTTCAAGCAAAAAATTCAAATCTTTTTCATTTCTAATGATAAAACCGGCTTTTTCTCCTATTTCCGGTATATGCACTTCCGTTTCAGATTGTTCCAATTCTTGAAATCTCTTAAAATCAGCTCCATCATCAGATTTCTCGCCTCTTTTAGAAGATCTTTCCCACCTAACCTTTTGATCGGCAGTCACATAAATGACATATCCTGGATCAAAACCTTCAATAAAATCATAATCCTCCCAAAATCTGATTCCGTTCACCACAATTATTCCAGATTCATTTTCAATTCTTCTTTTTAGCGCTTTGGGGAAAATATCTCTTCCAAATCTTTCCCTGAGCTGCAAAGCCAGCCACTGCTGGTCCTCACGGGAAATCTTATCAAAAAATATGTGTAAAATCTCTTTTAAGGGATCTGCGAATCTCATTAATTTAGCTCCGTGTTTCTCTCTAAGATATTCAGCTACCGTATCTTTTCCCGAGCCGCTTTCCCCCAAGAGACCGATGACTATTTTCTTTTTTCCTTCCATTAATATTTATTTTACACTAATTAGGCACCGTATTATTTTAGCAATAAAATAACCATAGGTCAATAAAGCATAAAAACACTGAAAAAATCATTCAGTGTTTTTAAATTCATAAGTCAGTGTGTTTATTCCGGACTGACTTCTCTCCAATTTTCATTTCGGCAATCTTTTCTTCCATTGCAGGTAGCTCCACATGTTCCATTGCAAGTTTTTCCTATGCATATATCATCAGCACAGCTGCAATCAGGCTGCTTTGTGCCTGAGCAATTTCCATTATTGCAAGTCTGTCCAACGCAAGTACTGGAAGAACAGCTGCAATCCGGTCCAGAATTTCCAGGAGGATTTGATCCTGAACCAGAATTTGAGCCGGAATTAGACCCTGAATTTCCTGGATTGGATGTTTGGCTTGAACTTGTATTTGCTTTCGGTTTTGATTTTGGCTTTGAAGAGCTTACATAAGGAGAAGGGCTGGTATTTGTACAATGTTCCACTCCGTTGGGATCATTATAATAAGTTACAACCGGACAACCTCTGCTTCCGGAACAAGCAGGATCGATCCCTGTATAGTTTATGGTGTATCCAGGCTTCAATTTAGCTGCAGTACCTCCTTTGGCTCGGGATTCATTCACAAACCCGCCAGCAGAAAATAATTTCACGGAGATCACCGATATCACTGCAAGCATCAAAATAACTGCGCTATAAATGATAAATTTTTTCATAATTAATTATTTATTATTTTTTATTAATGCTTCTTCCGCTTTTTTTTCATATTCATTTTGCTTGGCCGTATCGCCCATTTCTCCATAGGCTGCCGCTATAGACCCGTTAAGGCGACTTTCTATGCCAGCCTTGTAGGGAGCGAGCAAGGAAACATCCTGAGAGACTTTTTCGATTCCCTTCTGAGCCTCCGTAATAGCCTCTTTATATTTTTCTTGATCGCGAAAAGCGAAAGAAAGAGCCAAATATCCCATCGCCTTCGTAGGAGAAAGCTCGATTGCTTTTTTGGCATTTTTCTCCTCTTCTAAAAAATTGCCTTCATACCCGCTTAGAGTAGCCAGCCCTACATATAAATTAGGATCATTAGGAGCAAGCGATTGAGCTTTCATCAAATAATTCCTAGCTTGGACAATATCGTTATTAATAAGAAGTATGCGGGCTAAGGTCTGACAGGCTTCCGATTTAATAACCGGATCGACGCCATTTTTATCTGTGACAGTCTTACAATTTTTCACAGCCTCTTCATTATTCCCCCGGGTCATCTCAATGTTGCACATATTAGCATATATGTGAACATATTGCTTATTTGCGTCCAGTTTTGCCGCACGATTGAAATCTTCTGCCGCCACATCCAAAATTCCAAACATTCGATTTACATGCCCCCTGCCGATGTACGCAAAGACATTTTTCGGATCAAGCTCAATAGCTTTTTCATACATAAGACGAGCCTGAACAAGATCCGGCTTTATTTCATTAATATATCCTTCTACCCGGTATACCTCCGAATTATCCTTATCGATAGCCTTGGCTTTTTCTATCGTCTTGAATGCTTTTTGTACATACATTGATTGATTGCCGCCCTTTTCTTGCTCTTTCAGCCCTTTTTCGGCATACATCCTGGCAAGAGAGATATGGTTCTCAATTCCCGCCTTATCTTTTTGAATGAGATTTTCATATATGGATATAGCTTTTTCATTATGCGCAGCGTCATAGTTATTGGCCAGTCCTTGTAAGTTTCCATTGGACATTTCTTTCAAAGAAATCATCACTGCATTGTTGCATTCATTTTTTATTTCCTTGTTCTCTATTTTTTCACAAAGAGTTTCGTCCAGTTGTTCTTGGGCGTTATTATAAAAGGCCGTGTCCATAACTTCCTTCCTGCAAGATTCTATGTGCTGCTTATCGGAGATGCAGTTGCAAAAATCGATTTTTTCATTTTCTAGCGCTTTTTTTTCAGCCTCTTCATCATTGGGAAAATTACATGCTGTTTTGGGAAAAAATTCATCCATAAAGAGTCGCTTTTTTTCAACTATCTCTTGTGATGCATATTCATTTTTTCGCAGCCCCAAATATACTGCTGCAGTGAAAACCACAACCAACAAAATTATCAAAGTTGCAATTAATTTTTTATTTGGCATATTTATTTTATTTTTATTTATTACATTTTAATTATACATCATTTACAATAAAAAAAACGTCCGGCTGTGGATAACTTGCAAAATTTCATTACAAATAAAAAAACGCCGATTATTTTAATTATCGGCGTTTTTTTATTTAAGTTGTCTGAATACTAAGCCAATTTTATCCGTATCCCCTTGCCCATTGTTGAACAAATAGTTATATTGGAAATCATTTTTCCTTTGAAAGCAGCCGGTTTTGCTTTTTCTACCGCTTCCACAAAAGCTTTGATATTTTCTATAAGCTTGGCATCGTCGAAAGAAACCTTTCCAACTGCTTGATGGATATTAGCTGAATCATCATTCTTGAAGGCCGCTCTTCCTTTTTTCAAAGCTTCCACAGCTTCCTTGATCTTCTTTGTCACAGTCTCGGTTTTTGGATTCGGCATCAACCCTTTCGGTCCAAGAATTTTGGCCACGCGAGCAAGTTTTGGCATCATTTCAGGCGTAGCCACAAGCACATCAAAATCAATTTTCTTAGCAAATTTATCAATCATCTCTTCACCGCCTATAATGTCAGCACCCGCTAGTTTCGCTTCTTCAGCGCTGGTTGAAGTAATAACTGCCACTCTTTTAGTCTTTCCGGTTCCGTGAGGCAAAACAACCGTAGAACGCACCTGCTGGTCTCCTTTTTTTGTATCTACATTAGTTTTGATATGCACCTCGACTGATTCATCAAATTTGGCAATCTTATTCTCTTTCAACATTTTTACAGCTTCTTCCAAAGAATAAACCATATTCTTGTCTATTTTTTCTGCAGCTGCTCTATACTTTTTTCCGTGCTTCATATATTTTCGTGGTTTTAACGATTTATTGATCAAATCTCCCACACATTAAAAAATTAATTTACTTTGTTTCGTATATCCGTAAAATTATTCTACCTTTATTCCCATCGATCTGGCTGTTCCAGCTACAATTTTCATAGCGGCATCCACACCGTTTGCATTAAGATCGGGCATTTTCTTCTCAGCAATTTCTCGAAGCTGAGCCTCGCTAATTTTTCCAACCTTATCTTTTAGAGGATTTCCAGCCCCCTTTTGCACACCCGCAGCCTTTCGCAAAAGATCAGAAGCTGGAGAAGTTTTTAGGACAAAAGAAAAAGTCCTATCTTCAAATACCGTAATTTCAGCCGGAACAATATCTCCCATCTGAGCCTTTGTAGCATCATTAAATTTAGTACAGAATTCTTGGATGTTTAATCCATGCTGCCCAAGAGCCGGCCCGACCGGAGGAGCTGGATTAGCCTTGCCAGCTGCAATTTGTAGTTTAATAACTGTTTTAATTTTCTTTGCCATATGAATATTTCTTAGTTTTTAGTTAGTTTGCCTCGCATCGACGAGTGATCGCCTACACGAGTCAAGGCGGGTAGTTCTTAGTTATTCAAAAAATTCACATTAAGAAGCTTTTATGAATTATTCAAACAACCGATAATTGAGTTATAATTTGTGTATCTGTAAAAAATCTAATTCTACCGGAGTCTCTCTTCCGAAAATCGATACTAAAACCTTCACTCTTCCCTTAGCTTCATCCACCTCATCGACTTTGGCATCAAAATCCTTAAATGGACCGTCAACAACTTTGATTGAATCCCCCACTTGAACATCAATTTTGTATTTCGGTTCAGCTACTCCCATTCGCTTTTTCAACATTTCAATTTCAGCCGGATCAACAGGAGTCGGAGTTGTTCCAAGGCCGATAAATCCTGTGACATTCGGAGTGTTTCTCACCACATACCAAGAAGCGTCTGTTACAATCATCTCTACCAATACATATCCTGGATAAATTTTTTCTTCAATCACAGTTCTCTTGCCAGATTTAATTTTAATCTTTTTTTCAATAGGAACCATCACATCAAAAATCAAATCCTGCATATCCATAGATTCAATTCTTTGCTTTAAGTTTCGAGCTACATTATCTTCGTAGCCACTGTATGTATGAATAACATACCATGCTCTTCCATGATGTTGGGTTTGTTTTGCCATATGCTAATTTTCGCTAATTAAGAAACGAATGTATTCGAATCAACTTGTTTTTTATACACTCGCAACTATTCGCATTTATTTAATGATAAATGTTTTTAATAAATAACTGAACAGAAAATCCAAACTTCCAAGAAAAATAGCTCCGGCTATGCTTATACTTATAACTAAGACAGTATAGCTTGTAATCTGCTTTTTGTTGGGCCAATTAACCTTCATCAATTCAGACTTAGCCTCTCTCAAAAATGTTGTTATTTTTCCCATTTTTTCTTTTATTTAAGCCCCCTTTATTTAAAAGCGTTTTTGTGGTTTTTTAAAAAGCCCCTTCAGGCTTTTCTATTTAGAAGTTTACATTATAAATATAATGTTGTCAATGCAACAAAAAATCCTTGGAAAGATTTTTATAAAACAAACTATAGTGGGCATATCTGGATTCGAACCAGAGACCTCGTCATTATCAGTGACGCGCTCTAACCAACTGAGCTATACGCCCATATCCGAAAATTTCAAAACTTTTTGATTTTTGAAATTTTTAGATTAGTTGTTTATTTGAAATTTGATACTTTGAATTTTGAATTTATTTTCTTGTGGACCCTAGGGGATTCGAACTCCTGGCCTCCTCGGTGCAAACGAGGCGCTCTAGCCAACTGAGCTAAGGGCCCATAAATTTTCTTCTGGTACTTTAAATTTTTACGGAAGCTTACTTTTAGATCATTTTTCAATCAGATCACGGGAATAATCATTTAAAAAGCTTCCATCTAAAACTGTAATTTATTGTACCAGATATAAAAAATTTGTCCATAGTGAATACTAATATTGCCAAAACATCAAATACAGTTGCCATCCATCGTTCAAAATTTACTTTTTCAAGACATCTATTCCCGGCATGGACACTCCTGAAAGATAATCCAACATTGCTCCTCCGCCAGTTGAGACAAAAGATATTTTTTCCATTGCATTGTTTTTTTCTAAAATTTCCAGAGTCTCTCCGCCGCCCACCAAAACATAAGCTCCGCTGGCAATTACTGCTTCCAAGACTTCATTAGAGCTTGCTGCATATTTTTCTTCTTCAAACTTACCCAAGGGACCGTTCCAAGCGATAGTCTTAGCCCCCATGATAATCTCTTTGAATTTTTCCAAAGTTTTAGGTCCAATGTCCAACCTATCATCCACAAAGTCAACAGGCAAAATTACCTTGTCAGAAAATTCAATTTTTTGATCAATGGCTTCATTGGCAATTTTACCGCCCACTAGAATATGATCGTATTTTTCCTCAAAAAATTTGATGACCGGTATTTTTGTCTCTATTTTAGCTCCTCCGATGATGGCCACTGCTGGCGCAATCGGATGCTCCTTAATAATAGTCATCTGGGAAATCTCTTCTTGCAATCGGAGTCCAGCCGCACTTGGAAGCACCTCAGCCAAACCTGTTACTGAGGCATGTTTCCTATGAGAAGCACTAAAAGCATCTTGGACAAAAATATCAAAATTTTCGGACATCTTCTTAGAAAAATCTGCATCATTTTTCTCATCTCCTTCGTAGAATCTCACGTTTTCCAAAAGCAAAATCCCCTCTTCTAATTTTTCTAGTGATTCCTTCACTTTCTCTCCAATGCAATCCGGAACAAAATTAATTTTTATGCCTAAGATCAATTCTGCATCAGTCACAACCTGGTTAAGCGAGAATTCAGACACAACCTTCCCATCTGGCCTTCCCAAATGACTTATCATGGCCACCTTGCAGTCTCTCGCTAACAAATAATCCAGCGTTTCTTTGGCAGCAGCAATTTTGAATGACTCTTTTGCTTTTCCATTTTCAATCGCTACATTAAAATCCACCCGCAAAATAACTTTCTTTCCTTGAACATCTATGTCCTGTATTCTTCTTATCTCCATTTTTTATTTTTTTATTAAAAATTAATTAATTTCATTATTTGCCCATTCCCAAAACCGCTATAATCACTCCGATCATCGCCGTCACTACCGTAAATATCCAAGCTCGCATAGTCACTTTTGTTTCCGGCCATCCCAAAGCTTCAAAATGATGGTGAATAGGAGCAGCTAAAAAAACTTTCTTTTTAAATATCTTCTTTGATGTCAATTGGATAGCTACAGAACCGGATTCAATAATATAAATAAAAACAATAATAAAAAGGGCTATGACCGAATTAGTTATAAGAGCCACCACTCCTAATGTCGCCCCTAGAGCTATCGCTCCCGTATCTCCCATAAAAAACCTGGCCGGATATATATTGAACCACAAAAAAGCCAAGAGAGCGCCAGAAATAGCGGCACAAAAAGCGGCAATGTCCATCCTGTTTTGGAAAAAAGAAATAAGCGTAAAAGAACTGAAAGCAATAAGCATTATTCCCCCATTAAGACCATCCAAGCCGTCAGTTTCATTGGAAGAGATAGCTGCAAAAAGAATGACAAAAACAAAAAGCGGCATATACCAAAAACCGATTTCAAAATTTCCCACCGCTGGAATATGGATGATATTCCAATTAAGCTTGTAATAAAACCACCATGCCCCCAAAATAGCGATTAGGATCAGCCACCCAAAACGCATGGCAAATCTCATCCCCCCTCCCTTATTTTTGCCGATTCCCTTTACGCTCATCCAATCATCAAAAAGACCAAGAATTCCGGCAGAAATCAAAGCAAAAAGAGGAAGCCAGGTTTGTGACCTGCGTAAAAAGTCAAGCCGGGAAATGAAATCAGTATCAACCCATTGAGCAATAATGGGAAAAATATAATGAGAAGAAAAAATTAAGATTACTACGGTTATCCAGATCAAAATTCCTCCCATAGTGGGCGTCCCTTCTTTATCCTTGTGCAATTGGCTGACATAAGTCAACTTGTCCCCGCTCACTGAATTCTTTTTAATTTTTATTCCAATCTTATATTTATATAATATATTGGTTAAAATAGGAGTGAAAACAAATGCTAAAATAAAGGCTAAAAACCCAGTTACCAAAACCTTAAGAACATCCATAACTATAGGAATATGTTGTATTTGAGCTATTATCATTGGAATTAGCCTATTAAAAATTAACAAATTTACTGAAGTATTTTACTGCCATTTATGATTATCAAAAACCCAGTTTACCAAGGTGCGCATATCATCCCATCTTTGATTATCATTTAGAATAACCGCTATGATCCTATGCTTACCTGCAGGATTTTCAGCTCCGAGCAATAAGGATTTTCCAGCCAATGGGGTAAATCCGGTTTTCCCACCGATACAATTAGGCAACGTTTCCAATAATATGTCAGTATTTTTCAAATCATGCATATATTTCCCGTCAGTCGAATAGAACTTGCCATCCGGAATTTTCATAATCTCCCAAATAATGTCATACTTCAAGGAATATGCGGAGATTCTGGCAATATCATAGGCCGATGAAAAACATTCTTCTTCCTTTCCATCAATTTCCAGCCCAGATGCAGTACAAAAATTAGTATCTTTTAAGCCCATGCTCTTGGCTTTTTTGTTCATCATTTCCACAAATCCTTCCGATGTGCCGGCAATATGGATTCCTAGCGCCGTAGCAGCATCATTGGCACTATTCATAAGCATCACTTTCAATAAATCTATAGCTCGAACTTTTTCCCCTGCATACATCCGGTTGCCGTTGCAAAAAGTGCTGGTAGGACAGCCCACAACCGTTCCTACCATATTTACGGCTTCTTTAGTAATTACCACTTCTTCGTTGAGATCTTTCATTTTTTCCACCACCAGAATAGCTGTCATCATTTTTGTCAGTGATGCTATTTGAGTCCTTTTCCTTCCATTTTCATAATGAATAATGGTTCCGGTATCTGCATCAATTGCAACTGATGATCCAGCCCAAATCTTCAAGTCAGGAGCATTTTCTTTCCTTGTTGGAACAAGACCAGACGCTAAAACTGAATCAATCGGAAAAACACTGTGCCTTTCTAACTTTTCTGAATCGAAAAATTTTTCCTCAGAAGAAGATGATTTGCAATCACTCGTATTGCAAATCTCGATATTGGAAATATTTTTCCCGTTCATATTTGCAGCCATATCGCCATAAAGCCAAAACGGAGCAAACGGCATTATTAAGAATGTAACTATTGTTTGAAACATAAGTAGATAATTTTACAAAAGTCTAATTTATGATACTGTCTATTCTCTCATCCTTGGAAAGCATCTCGTAATCCGGCAGCTTTTCAATGCTGTCAACCCCTAACTTTCTCAAAAAATCAAACGAAATCTTATATAAATATCCTCTGTTATCTTTAGGATTTTCAATTCTCTCCAAAAGCCCTCTCATCATAAGAGATCTGACGGTAAAGCTGCAATTAACTCCCCTGATAGCCTCTATTTCCACCCGGGTAATTGGTCCCCGATAAGAGATAATAGCCAAAACTTCAAGGGCCGCTTTGCTCAAGTTTTCCTGAATTTCACTTTTTATCAATTGATCGATAACAGAAGCATTTTCGGGATTAGTGGCCATTTGAATTTCCTGTTCTTTTCTAATAATGATCATTCCTTTGTCTTTTCCGTATTCTTCCCGAAGAGACGCAACAGCAATTTCAACTTCCTCTGCCGTAATGCCGATAATTTTTGCTATTTTGGAAACACTAACGGCCTCGCCGCTAACAAACAGGATACTTTCAATGATTGATTTTATCTTTTCTTGTTCCATAATATATTAAACACTAATTATTCATTTACTCCCTTATTTCTCATTTTTATTTCCTGAAATAATTCATTCTGTTCAACATCGATTATTCTTTGCTTTACCATTTCCAGCATAGCCAGAAAAGAAAGAATGACATCGATCTTATCCGTAGCGTTATGCGTTAATTCCCCAAAAGACATTTCCACTCTTTGCCGCAGGGTATTTTGCAAATCATTGATTTTTTCCTCGAGAGTTATCACCTCTCGGACAATTTCTTCGTCCAATTTTTCTACGATAGGAATTTCTTGCAAGACCGACTGGAAATATTTTCTAAAATCGTATATATTTACATTTTCTGGCGGATAAAAAATATCTTGAACGCCTGCATAACTCGGCCTTTCATAACTGACTCTTCCCGCTTCGCTCATCTTGCCCAACACAAGAGAGGCTTCCTTAAATTTCTTATACTCCTCAAGCTGTTTTGCCAAATCCTTTATTTCTTCCTCTTCTTCCTCGCTAAACTCCAAAAGAGGCAAAAGGGCCCTTGATTTTATAAGAATTAATTTAGAAGCTACTGATAAAAATTCTGCCAAATTCTCCAGTTTTATATCTTCTTCGTTTCTAATATATTCCAGATATTGATCAGCTACATGCGCCAAACTAAGCTCTGTAACATCAAGCTTTTCTTTTTCTATAAGCTCCAAAAGCAAATCCATTGGGCCTTCAAATTTGTCAGTTTTTACATTATAAACCATAAATCAAAAATTCAACAATACACGCTCCTGCCAAAAAATATTTATCTTACATCAAATCACTAACTCATCATATCATCTATTTCTTTTTCTTTCAAACGAAAATCATACCCCAAGCAAATAATTTCTTGGAAACAGAATTATATTTATTTTACGCTGATTTAAGTTTCTTTTTCCGACTTATTATCAACCAATTTAAAAGCCGGATATAAAGCCGAAAGAGTTACGATTCCAGCCAATATGAAAGTAAATTTTATGGACAAGAAAAAAAGCGTCAACGTACAAAACATAGTAGCGGCGATATAAGCCATAGGCAAGGATGTACGGAAAAATCCTATGATATCGACATCATATGCATCTACTTTTTTGAAAAAATATGAATCGCGAAGAATTTCCAAAAGAGCTGCTCCGATTCTTGTGAAAAACAAGATAACAGCCCATAAAAAAACGGTTCCAGTTCCAATAAAGTAAACGGAGATAGTAGAAACCGCCATAATCAAGAGAGAAAAAATGATAAATTCTTTTTCGCCCGTCCTCTTATCAGCCAGAACACCCATCGGATATTGCACCAAAACAAACGGGATGAGCATTATTGTAAAGATAATGCCTATTTTTTCCCAAGAATACCCCAATCCTTGCAAATAGATCGGGGCATAGATTGTCATAACAGCATAGAAAAAATCCAAAGCAAATGCAATATAATATATACGCATGATATTCTTTCTCACGATAACCTTTTTTATGATATCCACAAACTTCAGTTTTTGATCGAATCTATGGTTGACGCTGCGAAAACCTATCAAGGAAAAAATAAAAACAAAGCAGTTAAAAACAAGAGCTAGCATAAAAACACCATGGAATCCCATTTTTTCCAGGATATCCATAGAAATAAATGGGCCGAACATAAATCCGGCATTAACAATAGTAAGATGCAAACCTCTTATCCTTCCTGACTTCTTGTCAACCGAAAAGCTTTCAACGATAGCGTCCAACGCTACCCATTCAATGTGGCCCAAGATAATATAAAGCATCATCAATGCCACCGATGCCTTTGAGGGTCCCATCAAAACAAGCATGGTCAAAGCGATTATTTTAGCCAGCAATGAAAAATAAAAAATATTTGACTTTCCTCCAATTCTGACCAATTTATGAAAATTAAGCAGCACAAAGAGAAAAACCACATAAGAAAATCCGTAAAACACACCTATATTTTCAATTCCGCTAGAGAGCTCAAAATACGAAGACATTATATAGACAAGCATGGCTTGAGAAAATCCCATCAAAAGAGTGACGAAACTTGTCAATTTCAATCTATTTTCATCCAATTTTTCACTGTGCATTTGTTTTTTGTTTTTATATTACTGGTTATATATTATGGCGTTAATCTTTTTACATCCCTCGGAAAAAGAATGGCTTCCTTGATGCTTCCCAATGCCAGTATTTTCTGTACGATTCTCTCAGACCCAAGTCCCCATCCTCCATGCGGAGGAACTCCATATTTGAAAATATCCAAATAATCATTAAATTGTTCAGGATCAAGACCTTTTTTCTTGATGCTAGCAACTAATTGATTATAATCATGAATTCTTTGTCCACCGCTAGCAATTTCCACTCCCATGAACAAAAGATCGAATGTCTCTGTATATTGAGGGTCAGAACTTGGCATAGAATAGAACGGTCGAATGCTAGTCGGATAGTGAGTTAGAAAAACAAAATCGCTCTGATGATTCTTTTTCACCCATTCGCAGATCAAGCGCTCTCCCTCAGCATCAATATCAACCTCTTCCATTTTTTTCCCATATTCCTTATCCAAAATATCCAGCGCTTCCGTCAATTTCATTTTAGGGATTTTTTCTACCGGAAAAATTTCCACTCCGTACATTTCAAGCTCTCGCGAGCAATTCTTTGCAATTTCACTCAAAACATATTGCATCACTTTTTCAAGTTCATCCATCACATCCTCAAATCCATCTATAAAAGCCATCTCTGCATCAAGGCCGATATATTCATTGACATGCCTCGTAGTATAATGAGGTTCTGCCCTAAAGACGGATCCTACCTCGAATACCCTCTCAAAAATAGCTGCTCCAGCTTGTTTGTAAAACTGAGGGCTTTGCGCCAAGTAGGCATCCTGGTCAAAATATTTTATTTTGAAAAAATTCGCTCCTCCCTCAGTGGCAGAACTGAGGATTTTAGGCGTCTTAATTTCCACAAAACTTTCACTTTTCATAAATCGAGAGTAAGCGCTGATAATTTCAGAATAAATCTTGAAAATAGCCTTAACTTTTTCATTGCGAAGAGTTATGGTCCGGTTATCCAAAAGAGTTTCCAATTGTAAATTCATGTTATCTTCCGAAATATTAACTGGCATTTCCACTTCAGGCTTGGAAATAACAAACAGTTTTTCTACTTCAATTTCCACTCCTCCGGTGTTGCTTTTTTCATTTTTTGCTCCCCCGGGACGAGCTTTCACCAACCCCTCTACTTCGATTATATATTCATTTCTGATTTCCTTAGCCGCTTTATAAGCCTCCTCTTTATCAGGAATAATAACCATCTGAATTTTTCCTGTCCTATCGCGCAAATCAATAAAAATAAGCTTTCCGTGATCGCGCCTAATATTAACCCATCCTTTTAGCTTCACTATTTTCCCTACCAAGTTCGGTGTTTTTTCGATTAATACTCTTTCCATATTATTTTAAATATAATTACTTGTTCTACGATTGCATCTCCAACAATTCTTCAATTTTTCTGCTTAATTTGCTCGGTGTAATTTGAGTTTTGACAAAGAAACATTCAATTCCCATTTTTTGCACTCTTTTTGCCACATCATCTTCCACAGAAGCTGACAGAGCAATGATGGGAATATTTTTTGTATTCTCATTGGACTTTAGCTTGGCTATCATCTCTTCACCTGTCATAGCCGGCATGACCATGTCAACAACCAAAATATCATATTTGTTCTTCATAGCTTCTTTTACTCCCCAAGCTCCGTTTCTTGCCGCTTCAACAATGAAACCGTCCTGCTCAAGCTTCTCTCCGAACATTTCAATGAAAATATCCTCATCCTCAATCAATAAAACTTTTTTTCCGTTACCATGATCCTCCCCATTCTTAATTTTTTCCAATTTGACTGAATTTTTTTTCTGCTGCTGATATTGGTCCATCAGTCTTTGTATTTCCGCTACCAATTCGCTCGGGCTGTAATCTGATTTAGCCACAAATCCATTGGCACCCAAATTCAAAGCTTTTTCCCTATCAGCTCTTTCGCTTAGATTGCTGGTCACAATAATCTTTATATCCTTGTCATAGCCTTCATTCCTAAGAGCTTCGATCAATTGAAATCCATCCATTTTGGGCATAATCAAATCCGTCATCACCAAATCAGCTTTTTCAGTTCTCGCCAAATCAAGGGCTTGCTCTGCATTCATAGCAATAAGGACTTCAAAGCCGGAGTCAGAAAACTTTTTATGATAGATCTCAGAAATCATCGGATCATCTTCTACTATGATAACTTTAGTCATATTTTTGGCACATAAGATTTAATAACTTATGTTAATGATACAATATTTACAGCCATTTTACAATAATTAGTCCACATCCCCCATTTGCTGCAGTTGCAGCAATTTTTGATAAAGTCCGCCATCAGATTTGGCTAATTCATGATGGCTGCCTGATTCAATGACTTTTCCTTTTTCCAAAACAATAATTTTGTCGGCTTTTCTGATGGTGCTCAAACGGTGAGCAATTAAAATCACAGTTCTATTCTTGCAAATCTTATCCATGGCATCTTGAATCAGCCTTTCGCTTTGAGAATCAAGATTGCTAGTCGCCTCATCAAAGATCAAAATTTTAGGATTAGCTAAAATGGCCCTGGCAATCCCGATTCTCTGCCGTTGTCCGCCAGAAAGCTTGATGCCTCGCTCACCTGCCATTGTTTCATAGCCATCTTGAAATTGAGCAATGAACTCCTCAGCATTAGCAATGCGAGCCGCCGCTTCAATTTCTTTTTTAGTGGCATGCGGTCTGGCGTAAGAAATATTATCCCTGATGGAAGCGCTAAAAATTTCTACATCCTGAGGCACGATAGCCATAAATTTTCTGAAGCTATGAATATCGTACTCCTTAATATTTTTTCCATCCAAGAGCACTTTTCCCGAAATAGCGTCATAATGTCGATAAATCATACGGATAACAGTGGTTTTTCCTCCTCCGGATGGCCCAACGAGAGCCGTTACGCAGTCAGATTGAATTTTAAAACTTGCCCTATCGAGAGCTTTTAAATTATTATCAGCATAAGAAAAATCAACATCCTTGAATTCGATCTCCCCGCACAAATTTTCCGGCTTCAGACCGTTTGTAGGATTCAAGACATCTGATTCCTCTAAGGACAAAAAATACAATCTATCCACTGCTTCAGCGCTTTCCATAATGCGATCATAGAGGCGCGATATCCTAAACAATGATAACAGCGATTTTTCTGAAATAGTATATACGAAAACCATGGTTCCGATCGTGATTCCCCCTTCATAAATAAGATAGACTCCCGATATGATGATCAAGGCCCGGCCAAAATCAATAACAAAATTTCTTTTCAGATTCTGACGCATAACTTTGCCGTATTCAAATAAGACTTGTTTTCCGATTTTGTCGCGGATTTTTCCAAAAAATCCTGTCTCCCGCTTTTCTTGCACGAAAGATTTGACAGCATTGATATTGATAATCGATTGAGCCATTACGCCAGAGGCCTCTTCTTCCATATTGTAGCGGGCCTTTCTGAACGGATAAACTTCCTTATTGACTTGGATTGTCAAAAGCAGGAAAACAGGAGAAAAAATTAAAATCACAAGGCCAAATCTCCAATCTACAAAAAATAGTATAGCTGTAGTGAAAACAATTTGAATGATTGTAGGAACGACTTCCCAAAACAGATTTCCCAAAAGCTCCTCGATCTTATTGACCCCTCTTTGAATTTTCATGATCTTATTTCCGGTATTTTCTTTCTCATGATAGCCCAAGCTCAAAGACACCATTTTTGCAAATGCGTTTTTAGATAAATATTTCTCTACATCAATTAGAATTTTGAAAATTCTATTATCTTGAAAAAAAGCCAAAAAAGAAGTGAACTGATTGACTACAAGCATCAATCCCACATAAAAAATAATTTTATTCGCTTCTTCTCTTGAAAAGTTGGAAATAAGATCTATGATAAGCTTCAATATATATGGACCGATCAATCTTATTGCCTCCAAAAATAAAACGATAAATAACAGTGCCAATATTTGACGGTGGGATGGCTTGAGCAATTTAAAGATGCGAACCCAAAAACCGTTCATATCATAAATCTCTATTTTCTCTGGAATAAATTGTTCCTTTTTTTTACTTTTCTTCATAATTTTTTCGCATATAATACAAATAAACACCGCTCCGTTTCAGCGGAGCGGCATGATTTTTCTTGGGTTATTTCTTTCCGAAATATCTTACAATTTCAGAATTATCCAAAGATACATATTCCACTGCTCCGCTTTTTCTATTTTTAATTTCGACTCTATTGTCTCTGATGTTTTTTTCGCTGACCACTAGTTGATATGGCATTCCCATTAGATCCGCATCGGCAAACTTCACTCCGGCGTTTGCATCTCTATCATCAAACAAAACTTCCACTCCAGCCTTGTTCAAAGCATTATAAATTTCTTCAGCTTTTTCGTTTTGATTAAGGCTCAGCAGGTGGACAGCAAAAGGCGCTATTTCTTCTGACCAAATCATTCCCCTTTCATCAGCAAAGTGTTCAGCAACTACTCCCATCAGACGTGTTACTCCGATGCCATATGACCCCAGATAGACTGATGCTTGCTTTCCTTGTTTATCAGTCACAAATAGATTCATATCATCACATTTTGCAGTACCGAAGTTGAATATATTTCCAACCTCCGCTGATTTAACTTTAGTCAGTTCATTTTTTGAAACACCAAGTTCAGTCAAAACAGAATCATCTAGAACCTCTTCATTGACTGCGATACCTTTTTCCTTATTAACATAGATATAATCCTCTCCCGCCTCAGTAATTGTTTGAAATTCATGACTATATTTGGTGAAAGCTCCTCCAGCTGCAAAAGTTATATAGGTTATATCCCCCAATCCGACTCTTCTGAAGACATTCATATAAGCTCCCTTAACACTTTCATAAAAAGCCAGATGGCGCGTCTCATCAACATCGTAACTATACAAATCTTTCATGACAAATTCCCGCCCCCGCATAATGCCGCTTTTCGCGCGCAATTCATTGCGTAGTTTTGTTTGGAATTGATAGGCGTAAGCTGGAAAATCACGGTAGCTAGTCAAAAATCTCTTCATCATTTCAGTAATCGGTTCTTCATGCGACCAGCCAAAACCGACATCTGTTCCATTTTTCAATTTAGATTTAAACCAAACATCCACCACCTCGTCACTCCAGCGACCAGTGGATTCCCAAACCCCTTTTGGCTGAAGCGAAGACATGATTATTTCTTGTCCCCCAATGGCGTCCATTTCCTCTCGGATAATTTTCTTGATTTTTTCTATTACACGCAATCCCAACGGCAAATAGGCATAGACTCCCGCCATTTCCTTGTTTATAAACCCTGCCCGAATAAGAAGCTGCGCATTGACACTCACTTCATCTTTTAGGGCGTCTTTGGTTGTTTTTGTAAATAATTGCGATTGTTTCATATAAATTTATTTTACCTTATTTAAAGCCCTTTGGCAATTCCCTCTCGAAACAAAAAACAGCTTTTTTTCAATTAAGCTGTTTTTGTCTATCTAAAAGTATTTTTTTAATTCATCTTT